>JAUNBN010000140.1 GCA_030527085.1 Oscillospiraceae bacterium | reverse complement strand
GAGAGCCCCGCTCCCTGTAAAATATTTTCCGTTTCCCATTCGCGGGGTAATATGATATTAAGCCGTAAATTAAAGAAACTGCACAACCCGTTATTTTAACTGTAAAACCTCGCTCTGTCCTGTCGTAATCGACAAAATATTTCACGATTCTAATAAAATTATTGACTTAAGCAAGGCGACTTGCATATAATTATAAAGCGGGAGCTTTTAACTGCATCCGCCGGAAGATTTCGTAAACTGCGGCGCGCAAGAAACGCGCCGTCAACCCCAGAAGGAGGTAGCAAGTTTATGTCCAAACCGAAAGTATCAATAGTAAAATGTGAGGTGCCTGAGGGCAACAAGGGCTTTATAGCGGGCAAGTACACCCGTCTTGACGCCGACGTTCAGAAGATTAAGGCCGCCGTAGCCAAGGCCGTCGAGCTCTCGATAGGCTCGCTGGACGCCATTATTAAAGAGGGCCAGACCGTTCTCATCAAACCCAACCTCGCCTTCCAGGCGCCTCCCGAGAGCTTTGCGGTGGTAGACCCGCGCACCGTTGAGGCCGTAACGGCTTATGTTAAGGAAAACTCCAAGGCCGCGAAGGTCTATGTCGGCGACAACCCCTCGCTGGGCATGCATGTCGGCCGCGCGAGGCCCGCGTTTGAGGTCTCCGGCATGGGCGAGGCCGCCCGTCTCGGCGGAGCGGACGATGTAATTCTCTTCGATGAGTGCGAGACCGTGGACGTGGATATCCCCGGCGCGAAGATATTCAAGCACGCGAAGATTTACAAGCCCTTCGTAGACGCCGACGTTATAATCAACCTGCCCAAGATGAAGGTCCATCTCGCAAACATGGTCACGCTGGGCGTCAAGAACTGGAACGGAATCATTCCCAACGAGCATCCCTCGGGCCAGCAGCAGGGCGCGCATCGTATAGACCTCGGCCAGAAGATGGCCGACATACTTAAATATCGCATGGCCGACCTTACCATAGTCGACGGCATTATAGGCATGGAGGGCCAGGGCCCGCACGCCGGAACCCCGATAGAGATGAACCTCATTCTCGCGGGCCAGAACACCGTCGCGGTGGACGCCGTCGCCTGCCGCTGCATGGGCATCTATCCCGAGGAGAGTCCCGCAATCCGCGCCGCCTATAACGACGGCCTCGGCCCCAAGGAGCTCGAGGATATCGACGTCGTCGGCGAGAAGGTAGCGGACGTGATGAAGGTCTTCCGCCGCCCGAACGACAACCCGATGAGCAACTACCACGGCATGGACTGCTACTTCCAGCAGACCTGCCCGGGCTGCTATGTCAACGTTCGCGGAGCGCTTGACTCCTTCGTAATCTGCGGAGTCGATTTCGACAAGTTCATTCAGGCCTACGGCGAGATAGTCGTGCTCGCGGGCGGCTGCCCCGATTTCGACCCCGAGGTAGCGCGCGGCAAGAACCTGATGATCTGCGGCGACTGCTGGAAGCTCTTCCCCTCCAAGCCGATGGTCGAAAAGGCCGCCGAGATAGCCAAGAGCGTAACCTACTATCCCGGCTGCGCGCCTGTCTACATCTTCTCCAAGATAAACACCGACCTGCAGGAGGCCGCCAAGAACCTCAAGCTGTAATCTGTAATTAAGGAATTGTTCAAAGAAGAGACCGAAAAACGGGTTAGGGGCTCCCAGAGCTTTTGGGGCCCCTTTCCCGTAAGCGAGGATAAAATGCGCACTGTCGGCTGGTACGATACGGGACTTGTCTCCTACGACGAGGCCTTTTCGCTGCAAACGCGGCTCCATTCAGAGATAGCCTGCCGCGAGCGCGAAGACCTCGTGCTCTTTCAGGAGAACTACCCTGTTATAACCGCGGGTAGGAGCGCCGATTTCGAGCACCTGCTCTGGAACGCAGAAAAGCTTGAAAAAGAGGGCTACGAGCTGCGCGAGGTGTCGCGCGGCGGGGATATGACCTGCCACTGCCCGGGCCAGCTCGTCATATCGCCCATACTGCACTTCAGGGAGTACGAGGGCATAGCCACCGTTCACGACTACCTGCGCGCTCTCGAGCAGAGCGTGATAGAGCTGCTGTCACTTTACGGCCTCTCGGGAGAGCGGCGCGAGGGCATGAGCGGGGTTTGGCTCGGCAAGAGCAAGCTTGCCGCAGTGGGAGTAGCCGTCTCACACAGCGTGACGCTGCACGGCGCGGCCGTAAATGTGAACTGCGAGCTTGAACGCTTCGAGCCTATTGTAGCCTGCGGGCTGCACGGCATGGGAGTGAGCTCGCTTGAAAAGGCGGGAATCGGCGGCCTTTCGCTCGAAAGGGTGCGCGGCGATTGGCTGGGCTGCTTTGAGCGGGTCTTCGGCGCTGAAACAAGAGAGCTTTCCAGCTCGCAGGTATGAGATTTCCCCATGGCAGGAAGCGGCCTTGAGCGATACTTGCAGTTCCCCGCCGAAGGCGGGAAGGCTACAGTAAAGTATCCACGCGAGGGCATGCTGCGGCAAAAGCATTGACCCGGGCGGCGCTTTGCTGTTAATATAGCAGATATCAAATCAGTTTAAGGAGAAAGCACAGAGTATGGCGAAAATAGAAGTGGTAGTACCCGAATTTGCGGCGGGAGCGGAGAGCATAAAGCTCCGCCAGTGGTTTTTTAAAGAGTGCGACGCGGTTAAAAAGCTCGACGAGCTGGCCGAATGCGTCACCGATAAGATAAACGTCTTTATAGAAGCGCCCGCCGACGGAAAACTGCTCGAGCTCATGGCCGAGGAGGGCGACCGCGTTAACGTGGGCCAGACCGTGGCCATAATCGAAACGGAGTAACACTCATGGCGAAACGATTTGAGGACAAGGTCGTAGTGATAACCGGCTCCTCGCGCGGAATCGGCCTCGAGCTGGCCCAGCGCTTTTCGAAAGAGGGCGCGAATGTAGTTATAATGGGCCGCAATCTCGATAAGGCTGAGGAGGCGCTCAAGACGCTTGAAACGCCCGGCTCCATAGCGCTGCGCTGCGATGTTTCCGTCGAGGCGGACGCGATGGCCATGGGCGAAATGGTAATAGAGACCTTCGGCAGGGTGGACGCGCTCGTCAACAACGCGGGTATCTTCCCCGTAAAACTCTTCGAGAACATGACGCTCGAGGACTGGAACGCCGTTATGGCCATTGATTTAAACGGCACCTTCCTCGCCACGCGCGCTCTCTACCCCTATATGCAGAAGCAGAAGAGCGGCAAGATAGTGAATATTGCCTCCATCGCCGGGCGCGAGGGCGGCTTCGGAATGACGCACTACAGCGCCGCGAAGGGCGGCGTAATAGCCTTTACTAAGGCGCTGGCACGCGAGTGCGCGAGAATGAACATACAAGTCAACGCCGTAGCTCCGGGCATAGTCGAGACCGACACCGCGCTTGGAACCTTCCCCGAGCAGTCCCTGCGCGAGCAGCGCTCGCAGACCCCCGCGGGACGTCTTGCCAGGGTGGACGACCTCTACGGTACGGTGGCCTTCCTCTGCTCGCCGGAGAGCGACTTTTTGGTGGGCCAGTGCCTCGCCGTAGACGGCGGCATAACGATGATATAAATGAATATACAAGAGTCCCTGCTGCGGCTGCGCGGCGGCTTATCCACGCTAACCTTTTTGGAAAAAGAGGGCGGGGAGAGCGCCGTGCGCTGCGGCGTTCTTTTTGAAGAAGCCCTCGGACTTGCGGGCGCTTTGCGGCGCGAGGCCCTGGCGCCCGGCGGCTCGCTCATTCTGCAAACAGAGGGAGTTAAAAACCGCATAACGGCGCTCTGGGCCTGCTGGCTGGGGGGCTTTGCGCCCGTGTCCTCGGCGCTGCTTTCCAAGGCTGAGGCCTCCGGCGCCCTCGAGGAGATGAGCGCCGCCCACGGCGGCGCGCGCGTGCTTACGGATATTCCCTACATTAAATCACTGCCCCTCGCGCTGGACATAGACGCGCTGCCCCGCAGTCACGCGGGCGAAATAGTAAAGATGAAGGACGGGGACGCCGCGCTGCTGCAATACACCTCCGGCACTACGGACGCGGCGCGCTGCGCCGTGCTGACGGGCAAAAACCTCTATGAGAGCGGCCTTGCCAGCAGCGTGGTAGTGAGAAAAGGGGTGCGCGAGCGCTATTTCAACTGGCTGCCGCTGAACCACATTTTCGGCATAGCGGCCCAGCACCTCGTTCCGCTCGTGAACGACTTCGACCAGTACCACATGGCCACGTCGCGCTTTTTGGAGCGGCCCGCCCTCTGGGCTGGGATAATCAGCGGCTGGCGCGCCACGGTTTCGGGGGCCGCGCCCTTCGCTCTTGAGCTCCTGCAAAAAAACAGGGACGGCTTCCAAGAC
>JAUNBN010000139.1 GCA_030527085.1 Oscillospiraceae bacterium | reverse complement strand
GGCGAATACCCCGAGGCTGCCGCCGTAATGCTCTTTTACCAGACGGGCGAGCTGTTTCAGAGCCTCGCCGTGGGCAGGAGCCGCCGCTCCATAGCCGCGCTGATGGATATAAGGCCCGAAACGGCCGTTGTAGAGCGCGAAGGCAAGGAACTCAGCGTCTCTCCCGAAGAAGTAGCGCTGGGCGAGATTTTAGTCGTGAGACCCGGCGAGAAGATAGCGTTGGACGGGAGCATTATAGACGGGCGCACGAGCGTAAACACCTCGGCGCTCACCGGTGAGAGCCTGCCCGCCGACAAGGCCGAGGGCGAGAGGGTCATAAGCGGCTCCATCAATTTGAGCGGCCTTATCAGGGTGAGGACTGAGAGCCTTTACAGCGAGAGCACCGTCGCCAAAATCCTGGAGCTGGTGGAAAACTCCTCGGAGAAGAAGGCCAGGGCCGAGAACTTCATAACGCGCTTTGCGCGCTGGTACACCCCCTGCGTCGTTATTGCGGCGCTTCTGCTCGCGCTGCTGCCCCCGCTTCTTTTTGCTCAGGGCTTTGAAGCCTGGCTGCGCCGCGCGCTGGTCTTTCTGGTGGTCTCCTGCCCCTGCGCGCTGGTTATTTCGGTTCCCCTCTCCTTTTTCGGCGGCATAGGCGGGGCCTCGCGCGAGGGCATACTCATAAAGGGCGCGAACTACCTCGAAACGCTGGCAAGCGCCGGTACCGTAGTGCTCGACAAGACCGGCACCCTCACCAAAGGCAGTTTCACCGTAAACGCCGTACACCCCGAGGAAATTTCCGAAAGCGAGCTGCTCGACATAGCCGCCGCGGCCGAGAGCTGCTCCACCCACCCCGTGGCCGAATCCATAATCCGCGCGCACGGCGGTCATATAGATAAGGAGCGCCTGGGCGAAATAAGCGAGAAAGCGGGCATGGGTCTCAGGGCCGAGGTGGACGGCAGAGTGTTCTACATAGGCAGCGCCGCGCTTATGACCGAGGCCGGAGTGAAGTGGCACGAGTGCAGCCTCGCGGGGACTATTGTACATGTCAGCGAGGGCTCGGAATACCTCGGGCATATAGTTATAAACGACGAGATAAAGTCCGGCGCGAAGCGGGCCCTCGCCGCGCTTAAAGGCCTGGGCGTTTCGAAAACAGTTATGCTCACCGGCGACTCCGAGAGGGTGGCCGAGACGGTCGCGCACGAGACGGGTCTGGACGAATACCGCGCCGGACTGCTGCCCGCGGGCAAGGTCGAGGCGGTAGAGGAGCTGCTCGCGGAGGGGCGCACTCTCGCCTTTGTGGGCGACGGAATAAACGACGCGCCCGCGCTCTCCCGCGCAGACGTCGGAATAGCCATGGGCGCGCTGGGCAGCGACGCGGCCATTGAAGCCGCGGACATAGTTCTGATGGACGACAATATAGAGAAGCTGCCGCTCGCCCTCAAAATCTCCCGCCGGACGATGAGGATAGTTCGCGAGAACATCGCCTTCGCGCTGCTCGTTAAGGCCGCGGTGCTGATTCTGGGGGCCCTCGGCGCAGTCGGCATGTGGGCGGCGGTCTTCGGCGATGTCGGCGTGACGGTAATAGCCATACTCAACGCAATGCGCTGCATGGGAAAAATAAAGTAGGAGCGGCTGCTTTCGCCGCGCCCCGCAAAGAGCTGCGAAAGGCTTTTTGAACGCGGTTCGTTTAATTCAAGCCCTCCCGCACGGACTTTTACTGTGGGTGTGCTCCTCCCGCCTGCGGCGGGAGGAGCACACCCAAAACTCGCTCGCGGGGGAAGCGCGTCAGAACAGCGCGCGAATAAAGCCCTCCGGCGAAGATCTCTCCCTCTTGCCGGAGGGCTTTTGACATTTATTTAAAAATCGTGCTCAAAATCCTCCGCGTCCGATTATTGAATTCCGTTCGAAGCAGCCTTCGCAAAGGCTAGACAAGCGCCGCGTCCCACTCTTTTGCAAGCTCGCAAAAGAGCGCGCTCTCCTCGAGCCCGCGCTTTTTTGCCCCTTCCGCCGCCGAGGCGAGATAGCGCCCCTCTTTGTCCGGCAAAGTCTCGATAAGGTTCAACTCCTCGAGCACGTCCAGCGCGGCGAGCGCGCGGCCCGTCCCCAAAGAGGGAAAGAGGGAGGCGAGCTTTGGAAGATTGGCGCGGTCGAGCGCCTCTTTTTTTATAAGGCGGTAGACCGCGGCTATGTCCTCGCGGTTTAAAGCAAGCTGCGCTCTCTCGTTTTCTTTAAGAGGTCTTTCGGCGCAGAGCTCCCGGTAGGCCCCGAGACTCTCGCAGGCGCTCTCGTTAAGCCCCGCCGGAAATACGTCCAAAAAGCGCACCGAGACGCTTCGCTTCGCCGCGCCCTCATAGATGCTAAGGGAAAAAACCGCGTCCACGCTGTCGCCCGCTTTGAAGGGCAGGTCTGCGGTCTTATGATTAAACCACGCTCCGCTGAGAGTCCGACCCCCGCCGCCGAGGGTGAGGCGGGAGTGTCTGCCGTTTATGGGGGCTGCCGCCGTTACTGTGAGATTTCGCGCGAGGAATACCGGCTCCTCGAAGCCGTGGCCGAAGGGCGCGAGCGCGGCCAGCTCCTCGACCGCAGCCTCGCTTATCTCGGAGAGGGGTATCTCGGCGTCTATATTTATAGAGGGCAGCGCGGGCGGCGTTTCGCACTCGCGGCAGTAGGCGTAAAGGCTCTCCTTGAAGCTCTCTATATCTTCGGTTTTAAGCATAAAGCCCGCCGCCATATCGTGCCCGCCGTATTTTATAAGAAGAGGAGCGGCCGAGGCTATGGCCGAGTGCAGGGACATTCCTCCCGCCGCGCGTCCGCTGCCCCTTGCGGTGCCGTTTTCAACCGAGATTATTATAACCGGCTTGCCGAAGCGCTCCAGCAGCCGTGAGCAGACTATGCCGGTAACGCCGGAATGCAGCCCCTCGCCGGAGAGTATGAGCAGCGGGCGGCGAAGCTGGTTCGGGCTTTCCGCCAGAGAGGCCTCGACCTTTTCGGCGGCCAGAGCCTCGGCCTCGCGGCGCTCCGCGTTCAAAGCTTCGAGCTTTATGGCGAGAGCGGCGGCCTCCTCGGGGTCCTCGCTTATCAGCAAAGCCAGCGCCGTTTCCGCGCCCTCCATACGTCCCGCGGCGTTGAGGCGGGGGGCCAGGGTAAAGGCTACGTCCCGTGCGCTCATGCTTTCGAGCGAAGCGCCCGCGCCCTCAGCGAGCAGCGCGAGCCCCGGGCTCTCGCAGTATTTTAAAGACTCGAGCCCTCGCTTTACTATCGTGCGGTTCTCGCCTTTTAGGGGCATTACGTCGGCCACGGTGCCCAGCGCGGCCAGCCAGCCGTATTCGTCCAGCAGCTCCTCGGGCTCGCAGCCTTCCACAGCGGCCGCGAGCTTTAAGGCCACGCCCACGCCCGCGAGACTCTTAAAGCTGCTCTCGTCGTCGGCTCTCAAGGGGTCAACGACGGCGAAGGCGGGCGGCAGGGTTTCTGCGGGCAGGTGATGGTCGCTCACTATTACCTCGAGACCCAAAGAGTTAGCGTAGGCTATCTCCTCGTGGGCGCTTATTCCGTTATCAACCGTTATCAAAAGAGAGGCGCCGCGCCGCTTAAAGCTCGCCACCGCCTTTTTTGAGAGGCCGTAGCCCTCCGAGTCCCGCGAGGGCAGCGCGCAGAGCACGCGCGCGCCCCGGCTTTGAAGATAGCTGAGCATCAGCGCGCCGGAGCTTAAGCCGTCCACGTCGTAGTCCCCGAAAACGGCGATTATTTCGTCGTTTCCTATGGCCTCGTTTATTCTCAGCGCCGCCTTTTCCATGTCCTTGAGCGCAAGAGGTCTTTCAAGGCGCGCTTCGCCCTTTAAAAGCTCGAGCGCGAGAGCCCTCGTTGTGCAGCCGCGCGCGGCGAGCACCCTCGCCGCCAGGCTCTTAAGTCCCAGCTCCCCGCGCAGCGTTTCCACCGCATTTTCGTCCGCGGCGCTTACGCGCCAGCGCTTTACCGTCATAATCTCTCCGTTAAAATGGCCTGTATTTTTCCATCAGCGCGAGCGCCGACTTTATGCCGTCCACCGCCGCGCTCATTATCCCTCCGGCGTAGCCCGCGCCCTCGCCGCAGGGGTAGACTCCCTTCGCTCCCTCGGCCTCGCGGCCCTCGCCGCGCACTATCCTCAAAGGCGAGCTCGTGCGCGTCTCAAGCCCCGTGAGCAGCGCCTCGGGGCTGCCAAAGCCCTTAAGCCTTGCGCCCAGCAGCCCTATTCCCTCGCGCAGCGCCTTTGCTATACTCTCGGGCAGCAGCGAATTAAGGTCGCAGGCTCTCACCCCGCGCGGATAGCTGGGCCTTACGAGCGAGGAAGAGCAGGAGG
>JAUNBN010000138.1 GCA_030527085.1 Oscillospiraceae bacterium | reverse complement strand
AATAACCGACATACAGGTGGACGGAGCTATTTCCAGAGAGGCGGAGATGCTGATCACCGTTTCCGGCGCTGTAGGAGACAACGAGGTCGTCTGCATCTCGCCGGACGGAGCCGCCGACCGCGCCGAGCGCTTGTCAGCACAGACCTTCATCTACCACGCAACCCAAAACGGCGTTTATACTGTCAGCGTTGGAAATGGCGAAGAGGCCCGGCGAGAGATAACGATAACTACGGTCGACCGCGAGGGGCCTAAGGTGATGGATTACCAGTATTCGGGCGGACTGCTCACGGTGTCCGTTGCAGACGAGATGTCAAACACGGTGATTAAGGCATCTTATCTTGAAAGCGAATCGGGTTCGCGCATCTCGCCGTATTCCGCAAACGAAGGCGAACTCAGCTTCCGGGTCAGCGAGGGAGAATACCACCTCTATCTCGAGGACTCGCTGGGAAACACGAGTAAGTTCAGTGTCAGTATAGAGTAAAAAGAAGCCCCACCGGCGCGGGGCCGCGGGACTTCCGTAATCTCTCACAAGGGCTTAGAGGTCAAAAAGCGTTCCACTGACAAGCTGGGTGTAGACAAGGTATCTGTCCTCGGTCTCGACCGCGTCCACCGGCCAGCAGGTCATAAGTACGACCGAGCCTGCGGGACAGGCTCTGTAAGCGACCTCGTCCCAGTCGTCGGTATCGGCGTCATAGATTGCGGTTCCGCTCACTTCGTAGATATACACGCCATCCTCAGTCTCGACGAGTACGATATCGCCCTCTGCAAGCGTGGGCAGGTTGGAAAACAGCTGGTAGTTGTGCGCCCCGATATTGGCGACGCCCGGGTCGCCGAAAAGGTCCCAGCCGCCCGAATAGCCAGAGGTAGTTATCTGCCAGTTCGTGTTGATGGAGTTAGCTCCGTAGTAGATGGGCCTTTCATACATGGAGAGCGCGGGCAAGGTCAAGTAGCCGACTACTTCGCCGTCGGTATAGAACAGAGAGCGGCGGGGGGCGTGAGTTATCGTATCGTCCTCAAGATATGGAGCGTATTTGAGCATAGTGGCCTCGGGGTTCTGGCCGAGCTCAAAAAAGGTAAGGGGTTCGGACACAACGAGCCTGAAAGCGGTAAAGCTCAAAAACATCAGGATTACGAACGTCAGAGAAAGAAGCGTTTTAGCTTTCGCTTTCATACCGCAAACCTCCGTTCTCGAAGAATGGACTGAATTATAGCACAGGGGAAAACAATAAAACAAGATGGGCAGGGGTACTAAATGATGAGAATATTTCTTTGCGACGACAACAAGATACTTTTGGAAAAATATACCCGGCTGGTAAAGAATAAGGTCGAGGAGATTGGGCGCGAGGTCCAGACTTTCACCTTTGGAAGCGGTGAGGAGTTAATCTTCGCCCTGAGCGAGGACCCGAACCTGGCGGACATAATTTTTCTGGACATTTTAATGGAAGGAAAAAACGGCATAGAAACCGCCCGCGAGCTGCGAAAGATCGGCTGCTTTGCCGAGATTATCTTTCTGACATCAAGCGAGGAATTTGTCTTTGATTCCTTCGATATTTCCCCCATGCATTATCTGCTCAAGGATTCGGTTAGTGATGAAAAGGTCTGTGCGGTCTTAACTAAAGCTGTTGAAGCGGTGGATTTGCGCGAGAAGGAGATGTTCGTCTTTCGCAATGGCTCCGAGATACGCAGGATTCCCTACGCCAATATACGTTATTTTGAGGTGCGAAACCGAAAAATACATATCTTTACAATCACGGATGAAGATGAGTTTTACTCTACTCTCGAGAGCCTTATTGAAGCGCTGCCTGAAAAGACATTTATCCGCGTTCACCGCTCTTATGTTATAAACATGAGGCATCTTGAACGCATATCCAAGGACACGGTGGTTCTTTCGGGCGGAGTTGAAATTCCTCTCGGCGCAACTTACGTTCAGGGTCTCAAGAACCGCTTCGCCACCTACCTGACCATGTCGCTCACAAACGGCTGAGTCATGGGCGGACAGGATGTGTTAACAAGTCTCTTAAACCTGATTGCGGCGGCGATTTACTGTTTTGCGGAGCGGCTTACTGCCAAGGGCGTTCTGCGCGGAATGGACGAGCCCGAGCGCTCTCCTGCCGGAGAGCTGGCAGTCTGCGTGCTTGTCACGGGAGCGGGAGCGGCAATACTTCTCTTTGGCGGGGAAGTCCCCCTGGCTTCGGCAGTCTGCATCATGCTTTCGGTAACGCTGCGGTGCGCGCTGCTGCGCTGGGACTTCAAGGCCGCCGCCTTTGCGGCGCTGCATATGGCCTTTTACTTCCTCTGCGCACAGTCCCTCGTAACAGGGCTTCTCTCCCTTGCTTTCGGAAAGAATATGTACCAGATACTAACCGCTTCCGGCTATTACCGCTGGGTGATGCCGCTCGTTACGCTTCTGGTGCTGCTTGCCACATTGGCGAGCTATTTTTCGAAATCGCGCAAGCGCCCGGGCTGGCTGGATCTTGAAAGGGAGCGCTGGATAAAGAACCTTCTGGTCAAGCTGCTGCTGTACCTTTTCTGCCTTTACGGCAGCTTCAACCTCTATTTCAATTTCGATATAGTCTGGTTCTCGATTCAACAGGCGGTAAACGCGCTGATCTCCGCCGGGGTATACGCCCTGCTCGACTTCTACGACCAACGCTTTATGGAGCGGCAGGAGGAAGAGCTGCAAATGGTAAACAGCCAGAAGGCCTTTACCGCGCGCAACGCCGTCTATCAGGCTCACCGGCGCGCTCTCGAGCGCAATATGGAGATACGCCGGGTGCTCAGAGAGATGGATACTACCGTAGGCTACCTTTTGCAGGAGTCCCGAATAGAGGAGGCTCGAGAAAACCTCGGCCAATACTGTGTGGATATGAACGCTCTCGTGGGCGATGAGCGCCCCATGAGCGACAGCGACATAATCGGCGCGATGCTCTACGAGTATGCAAACATCTGCGAGCGCGGCGGAATAGGCTTTGAGGCTCAGGTTCCGACGCCTAAGGGCATATCGCTCTGCGAAAGAGATTTTTCAATCTTTTTGGCCGAGCTGCTGGACGGCCTTACGCTTCCGCTCCTGCCCGGTATCAGTAAGGGGGCAGTCCTGCGGCTTATGTGCTCGAGCCAGAATGGCTGGATGACGGTACGCTGCGAGGCGGAGGTTCCGGAGGGCTTTGACAGGGGCGCGTTTAGAAATCACTACATCGCGCGGGCTCAAAAAGCTGTAGAGAAGGCCGGGGGACTTTTCACCATGGAGCGGGGGAAGGGCCTTGCGATAACGGTTCACCTGCCGCCTGCAAAAGTAAAACAGGGCAAGACGGCGAGCGCAAAGCGCAAGCCTGATAAAAATAAAAAAAGACGAAGGAGTTTGAAAAATGGATAAAAAAGAACTGCCGGGAAGTATGCGATTCACATGGGCGATGATAGGAGACGTGGACGAGGGCCGCGCCAACCTGGGAGATAAAATGCCCGTCGCCGTTTACCGCCTTTTCCAGTACACCCTGCGCGCCACGCTCGCCGAGGAGTACGGCCCGGACGAGTGCATTCGCCTCTTCCGCAAGTGCGGCGAGCTGGCGGGACGCGAGTTCTGCCGAAATCTTCTGGACGTTTCGCTGCCTCTGGGGGAATTCGTTGCGCAGCTTCAGCAGAGGCTGAAGGATATGCAAATAGGCATACTGCGCTTTGAGCAGTTCGACGAGACGACCGGCCGCGCGGTCCTCACCGTGGGCGAGGACCTTGACTGCAGCGGCCTGCCCGTGACGGGCGAGACGGTCTGCAACTATGACGAGGGCTTTATCGCGGGGATCCTGGGCGAATACACCAAGACACAGTACGTCGCCATCGAGGTGTCCTGCTGGGCCAAGGGAGATCGCGTCTGCCGCTTTGAAGCGGAGAAAGTCTAATATTTGCCGCTCGTTTTTTTCGGGGGGCGGCTGTAGAGCGCGCCGGCGGCGAAAGCCAGAGGGCAAGGGGGTGAACGGGCAAGATGGAAAACTGGGAAGCAATACTGAGTTTTATTAAGCAGCTCAATACAGCGCCTAAAAAAGCGCGGTTGGATGCGCTGGCTCTGTACGATGGGAACGAGGCGCTCAGCGAGGAGCTGCAAAGGCTCACGCGCAACATAAGGGAAGTCTGGCTCTTTTTCGACCGTCTGGCGGACGGCATCTTTAACAGCGCCATAAGCTCGGACAATCCCTTCTGCGGAGTTTGTATGCAGTACGAATCCAATCTGCGGCACCTTATCTGGCAGGTCGAGCAGATTGCGGCGGGCGACTATTCGCAGCATGTTGATTTCATGGGAACGTTTTCCGACGCTTTCAACGTGATGATAAAGCAG
>JAUNBN010000137.1 GCA_030527085.1 Oscillospiraceae bacterium | reverse complement strand
AAACCAAGGAGACGGCCTTAATAATGATAATCACCGACGAATACTCCCACAGGCTGGGCGAAACCCAAAGCGAAATAGACGACCTTATAAAGGCTCTGAACATAGAAAGCGTTAAAAAGGAGCTCGAGGAACTGGAAGCCAAAACGGCCGAGCCGGGCTTCTGGAACGACCCTGCCTCGAGCCGCCCCGTTGTAGAGCGGCAGAACGCCTTAAAGGGCCGCCTCGCGGACGCTGCAGCGCTAACCGAGGCGCGCGACGACGTTGAGACGCTTATTGAAATAGCAAACGAATCGGGCGACGAGGCCATGGCCTCCGAGATAGAGGAAGCTCTGGATAAGCTCGAAGCGATAATAGAAAAGCAGCGCCTGGCCACCCTGCTCACTGGCGAATACGACTCCAAGAACGCCATTCTCACCTTCCACGCGGGCGCGGGCGGCACCGAGGCGCAGGACTGGGTTGAAATGCTCTACCGCATGTACAGCCGCTTTGCGCAGGCTCACGGCTTTAAGGTGACGGTGCTGGACTACCTCGACGGCGAGGAGGCCGGAATAAAGAGCGCCTCTATTCTTATCGAGGGGCCCGGAGCCTACGGCTACCTCAAGTCCGAAAACGGCGTTCACCGCCTCGTGCGCGTCTCTCCCTTCGACTCCTCGGGCAGGCGGCACACCTCCTTCGCCTCGCTTGAGGTAATGCCGGATATCGGCGACGACACCGCGGTAGAGATACGCGAGGACGATATTAAAATGGACGTCTTCCGCTCGAGCGGAGCTGGCGGCCAGCATGTTAACAAGACCTCCTCGGCCGTGCGCCTGACGCATATCCCTACGGGGCTCGTCGTCTCCTGCCAGAACGAGCGCAGCCAGTTTCAGAACCGCGAGATGTGCATGAAGATGCTCAAGGCCAAGCTGATACAGATAAAGGAGCGCGAGCATCTCGAGAAGATAGAGGACATAAAGGGCGTTCAGATGGATATAGCCTGGGGCTCGCAGATACGCAGCTATGTCTTTATGCCCTATACCCTGGTAAAAGACCACCGCACGGGCTACGAGATGGGCAACGTTCAGGCCGTAATGGACGGCGACCTCGACGGCTTTATCAACGCCTACCTGATTTATAAGAGCCGTGAGAGCAACTCCTGAGGGAGCGCTCCAAAAGCGGGTATAATGATGTAGCTGCTCAGGGTCATTAGCCTAGGGTGCCCGCGCAGTTGCGATTGCGGAAAACACACTGAAGAACTGTGAGAAAACGCCGCAGGCTTAAGGCTTGCGCCGTTATACTTTGGCTTATAGTTTGTTATCTTTTCGGTATTTCGTAGGGATATCTCTTATTTCAGGCTTTCCAGCAGCTCATCGCCCAGCGAATGCAGCGCCGCCAGACCCTCCTCCTTCAAAGAGGAGCTGAGAGTGAGAGCGCTCTCCAGCACGCGCATGTCCTTCATCTCCTCGAGCAGAGCTCGCATCTGCTTTGCGCTGCCGGGAGCCCAGCTCCCGTTTTCAATCAGCGCCACAGTACGGTTTTGGACGTTGAGCGCCTTCATATCGTGCAGCAGGTTGAGCATGGGCGGGTAAATTCCGGCGTTATAGGTTGGAGCGGCGAGGACTATATGGCTGCAGCGGAAGATCTCCGCTATCAGCATCGAGATGTCCGTAGAAGCAATGTCGTACATCGCTATGTTTTTTAAGCCCCCCTCGGCGAGGCGGCAGGCGAGGACATTGGCCGCGTTTTCGGTGTTGCCGTACATCGAGCCGTAAATAATGCAGACCGCCCTGTCCTCGGGCTCGTAGCGGCTCCAGAGGTCGTATTTGCCCAGCAGGCAGTCAAGCTCGCTGCGCCAGACAAGGCCGTGCAGCGGGCAGATGGTTTTTATTTCAAGCGCGGAGAGTTTCTTCAGCGCCGCCTGAACCTGAACGCCGTACTTCCCCACTATATTCGCGTAGTAGCGGCGCGCATCGGCCAGCCAGTCGCGCTCGAAGTCCACCTCGTCGTTAAAAATGTTTCCGCTCAAGGCGCCGAAGCTGCCGAAGGCGTCCGCCGAGAAGAGTATCTTTTCGCAGGACTCGTAGGTCACCATGACCTCGGGCCAGTGTACCATCGGGGCGTAGTAGAAGCTGAGGCTGTGCTTGCCCAGTGAGAGCGAGTCGCCCTCCTTGACCTCTAGGTAGTTGCCGGCGGCATTGAAATCGTAGAAGTTGTCTATGAGCTTAAAGGTCTTGGCATTGCCGACTATCTGCATATTCGGGAAGCGCAGCAGAAGCTCCTCTATATTCGCGCAGTGGTCGGGCTCCATGTGGTTTACCACGAGGTAGTCGAGCTGCCTACCTGCAAGCGCGAACAGTATATTATCTATAAACTGCCGGGAAATAGAATTGTCCACCGTGTCGATAAGGGCGGTCTTTTCATCGAGTATCAGGTAGGAGTTGTAGGCGACTCCCCTCTCGAGCGGAAACATATTTTCAAAAAGGGCCAGGCGGCGGTCACTCGCCCCCACCCAAATTATACTCTCGCTTATTTTTCTGGTGTTATGCATTTTCTTCTCCTTGTTCTGTGTAATTTACCACGGCGGTGCTTGGCTTTGCTTCTCAAGGCGCCGAGAGCCGCGCCGTCAAACCCGGGCTGAACGGCCTCAAGGCCAGTATAAGCCACGAAAAGGCTTTAGGCAAGCAATATCTCTTTAAGCTCCGCGACCGAGGCGGCGATATGGCAGGGAGCGCTTTCCTGCAGCTCCTCAAGGCCGCCGTAGCCGTAGCTCACCGCTATGGACGCCAGGCCGTTTGAGCGAGCTCCCAGAATATCGCTGTCTCGGTCGCCCACCATGACCGCGCTTTCTCTTTCAATTGAATGAATTGCAAGACATCTCTCTATTATCTCCCGTTTGCCGAAAAGCTCGCCCTCAGCGCAGACCGCGCCGTCAAGCCTGAGCCCCAGATATTCAAGGCTTTTTTCGGCCAGCAGTCTCGGCTTGCTGGAGGCCAGATAGAGCAAGCGGCCCTTGGTACGCAGCTCCCCCAAAAGCTCCTTTATCCCCTCGTAAAGCGGGGCCTCGAAAATGCCCTTGCTCTCATAATATACGGAATACAGGTGCATGAATCTGTCCCGGCCCGCTTCGTTGAGTCCGAGCACCTCGGTGGTGTAGCGGTAGACGGTAGGGCCTATGTAGCTTTTCCAGTCCTCCCAGGGCGCGCCCTCTGTAAGGCCCATCTGCCCGCAGGCGTATTTTACGCCGTTCACTATGCCCTTGCGGCTGTCGGCCAGGGTTCCGTCGAAGTCAAAGAGTATAGACTTATAGCGCATAGCTTTACCTTGCTGCTTTTTTAAATATTATATAACATTGCTCGCGCTTAAAAAAGTGATATTCTCACATTTAAAGACCATTCTCCTTTTGCGGCTCTTCGGCGGGATCCAACGGAAAATCACGCGTCGGGACACTCCCCTTTCGTCCCGGCGGCATTGACAAATCTCATGTATTGCATATAATATATTACAGTTTCGAGGCGGGGTGAGAGTCCCCACCGGCGGTAAAGCCCGCAAGCTGCCTTTGGCGGCACGATTCGGTGAGATTCCGAAGCCGACGGTACAGTCCGGAGGAGAGAAACGGCGAGCGGCTCTTTTGAGTCGCCCCTTCCGCAGCGCCTTGAGACCTCATAATGGGCGCTTTTTTTGCGCCTATCACACAGAGAGTGAGGTTTCCCAAAATGAACGAAAACGTAAGAAAAATAACCCGTCTGGGTATGCTGGCGGCGCTGTCTGTCGCGCTGGCCGCGCTGGTACACTTCCCGCTGATGCCCGCCGCGGCCTACCTTGAATACGACCCGGCCGACATTCCTATTTTAATCTCCGCCTTTCTCTACGGCCCCTGGTACGGCGTGGCCATAACCGCGGTAGTCAGCCTCGTTCAGGGGCTTACGGTCAGCGCCGCGGGCGGACCCATCGGCATAATAATGCATATAGTTTCTACCGGCGCGGTCTGCCTTGTCTCCGGCTACATCTACAAGACACACCGCAGCATAAAGGGCGCTCGTATTTCGCTGCTGGCGGGCGTGCTCGTTATGTGCGCCGTAATGGCGCGTATGAACTACCTTTTGACTCCGCTGTACACGGGAATGCCCCGTGAGCAGGTTGCGCAGATGCTGATTCCGATAATTATCCCATTCAATCTGATAAAAGCCTCCATAAACGCCCTTTTAACCTATTTGGTCTACAAGCCCATTCGCAGGTTTCTGGACAGAATAGACGGCCGCCGCGCCCACGCGGCCGAAAAACAGGGGTGACGCGTTCTTTGAGCTTTGGAGGGGATTAAACAGAATACTCCCCCGACGGCTTGTCAGCGGCTTATCA
>JAUNBN010000136.1 GCA_030527085.1 Oscillospiraceae bacterium | reverse complement strand
CTCGCGCAGATGATAGCCCTGCGCTACGGCGCGATACCTATAGTCCGCACCACGGGCGGCCTTGCCGACAGCGTCTCCGACAGCGGAGACGGCAAGGGCAACGGCTTCACCTTTCAGAGCTACAACGCGCACGACATGCTCGACGCCTGCCTGCGCGCCAAGGCCGTCTACGAAAAGCCGGAGGACTGGGCGGTACTCGTGCGCCGCGCGCTGCGCTGCGACTTCGGCTGGGACCGTTCGGCCCAGAGCTATATCGGTCTTTACAACGAGATGCTGACGCTCTGGTAAGCCTATCGGCGCCAAGCATTTGTTTAGAGTGTATATCCCCGCCGAAGGCGGGGATATACACTCTAAAATTTACGCACAGCCGAGCCGGAAAACATGAAATAACAGCTTAAAGCCTTCCTCGGCGCTCTTCTTAATGACATGCCCGGCGGCTTCTGTCGGACGCTGCCGCTTAGAGTAAGCCGCTTAATTCCAAAGCCGCTGAAGCAAAGAGGACGCGCGCCTAGCTTTCTCTTAAAACCAGCTCCGTTACGCCGTCGCTGACTCTTACGACGCGCTTTACCAGCGGGTTGGCGTCGTATTCCTCGGTTATCATGTCGCGCAGCGCCGTGCCGGAGTGAAAGCCGTGAACGAGTCTCAGGCGGTAGAGCCCGCGCGAGCGGCGCAGCGCCGCGTTTATCGCAACGCGCGCCTGATAGCTGTTTTTGCCGTGCAAGTCGAGCGTGAGGCTGCCGGGTCTTGCCAGACCATCGCTCATCGGGCGGCTTATCCTGCGCTTCACAGGAGATACCCGTAGGCGCTCTCGCAGGCGAGGGAGTATTTCCCGAACTCGCTGCCCGCAAGTCCGCTTTTTTTAATCTCGCGGCTCACCCAGAGCGGGAGGAAGTCGCCGTATTTTATCTCCGCCACGCAGCAGGGCAGCGGGATATCAAAGGCAGCTTCGCAAAAGAGGCTCGCGGGGTCGCGGGAGTACTTGAGGTCTGTATCTATCGTAAGCCGGAAATCTCCGCCGGGAGCCAGCAGGGCGCGGCGTTCGTATTTTATCACAAGCGCGGGACGGTAGGCGCGCGAAGCCATAAGTGTGTAGAGATAAGAAGCCGCGCCGTCCCTGCTTCTCAAGGGACTCAAATCCCCTTTTGAAAGAAGCTTCGCCTCCTCGAGCGTGAGCGATACGGCCAGCTTGGAGTTCATAAGGCCTTCCTTGCTCTTGAGCTCCAGCCTGTAAACATGGGAAGCGCCGTAGGAACGCAGTCTGAGCTTGCGGCGTCTGTCCGCGCCGAGCTCCTTGTCGGCATAGTCGCCGAAGGCGGGTGTGTCGAAGTAGAGGGATTTCACGAAATAGCGTCCGTCCTCCCCCGCGTGGGAATCAACTCTTAAAAGGGGCGTGAGGGCGGCGTTCAGCCTCGCAGCCTTTAAGGGCTCGATGGCATATTTTATCTCATGCCGCCAGCGCTCGTTCAAAACCTCAAAGCCCGGGGATGTTTTCATCGAGCCACGCCCCCCTTTTGCGAAGAAATTTCCTTATCATCTCGCGCTCCTGAAGCGAACTGCCCAGAGAGAGATTCTCTCCGTTGCCGAAGACCTCGTAAACGCCGTCGAAGAGCTCGGAGTAAGCCTCGTCGTTGCGCAGCGAGGCGTTTTCCAAAAGCTCGTTTGCGCTGTCTATGAGTTCATCTATATGCTCCTCGCTGAAGGCGCCGCCCTCGGCTCGGAGTTCCTGCCAGCGCTCTTTAAGGCGTTCTTTAAAGAGAGGGTGCGCCAGCAGTCTCTGACTCAACTCAAGCTCGAGCGTATAGAAGCCCGCGGAATAGCTCAAGTCCTCGTCGTAGCCTATATTGCCGGTGCCTATGTTAAAATCCCAGGGAGGTCCGGCGCTGAATTTGCCGCCCTCGGCGCGGTAGTAGTAGGAGGAGTATATCATGCCCTCGGAGTTCTTCAAAAACTCGTTAAGCAGAATCATGTTAACAAATGAATCTATATCTATATAATAATCAAGCTCTTCATCGCTGCCGTTAACGATTATATCGTCAAAAAAGTCGAGCTCGGCCTTTATGGCCTCGGCCTCGCCGTAGGTGAGCTCGCCCACTCTTGGGCAGACTATCATGAATACCTCTCCGGAGGGCGTGGGCATAAGCAGGTGGGCGTCCTCGTAGCCCGCCTCAAAATGGTCCTGCTTGACTATATATCCCCCGCCCTGCTCAAACCACCTTGCAGAGCTTATGGGGAAGCTGTAGCGCGCGCCTACGTTTATTCGGTTCACGGACTGCTTGAGGCTCTCCGTAAGCAGGTAGACCCCCTGGTAGCCGACGGGGTCGCTATCGTCCGAGCTGCCGATTACAAGCTCAACAAACTGGCAGCGCGGGGAGTAGCTCAGTATCTCGCCGCCCAGGGTTAGTCCCAGCCAGTCGCGTATGAGCGAGCGGTCAATGTAGGGGGCTATGAGCACAAAATCGCTCTCTGCAGGCAGACTCAAAACCGGCTGATTGAAGGAGATTCCGTTCTCGTCATAGATTTCCAGCTTAAAAGGGCGCTTGCGCTGCGCGTAGGAGGAAGTACGCCCGCGCAGGCGCATTACCGCGCTGCCGAAGTACTGAGCTGCCAAGTCGCTTAAAGTGTTCTCGCCGCTTGCGCTGTTGAAGATATAGACCTCAACGGAGGCGGGCTCGCGCGGGGGCATCGCGCCGTAGGCGCTGTCCGGAGTCCATATCCAGTCCGGAAAGAGCAGGCTTATGTCCTCCTCATCGGCTGAAACATAGATGAGCGGGAGGTCGTAGACCGTGCCGTCGTCCACCTCGGCCAGCTCCTCCCCGGGAATGGTGTGGACGTATTTTTGATTTTCGGCTCCGAGGTCGTAGCTCAAAATGCTCGGAAAAAAGATAAAGAGACATAAAAGCGCCGCCGCCGCGAAAACGGCGAGCCCTAAAGCCAGCTTTCCCTTGTCTGTTCCCTTGCCGCTCAAACGTCCGCGCCGCTCACGATATTGACGCTCGCAACGCCCTCTAAGGCCTTAACCGAGCTCAAAAGCCCGTCCGAGGCCTCTCTGTTCAGCTCGTAAATATACTCCCGGCTTGAGCCCTCGTCGCTGCGCGACTTTACCTTATAGGGTATCTTCTGTTCCTCGAGCGCCGCCGCTATGCTTTCAGGCAGGAAGCCGCTGCCGCGCACGACCATAAGCGAGCGCGTTTTTGTGCGCGTAAGACGGCTGAAGGCCACTACAAAGATACCGATCAGCGCGCTGGAAACCGCAGCGAGCAGCCAGTTGCCGGTGCCCGCCGCAAGGCCCGCCGCCACGGCCCAGAAGATGTAGCTCGTATCTACCGGGTCTTTGATGGCGCTGCGAAAGCGGATTATCGAAAGCGCGCCGACCATGCCAAGCGAGAGCGCGAGGTTGCTGTGTATCACCATCATGATGACCGCCGTGACCACTGAGGTCAGCACGAGCACGAGCCCGAAGCTTGAATAAAGATTCACGCGCTTTGTGGTGGCGACATAGATAAGATAGATAAAGAGCGTGATGACAAAGGCCACGGCCAGGTTTAGCAGCATTTCGCCCACCGTATAGCCGCCGACGCTGTTTGTGAGATAGGAAAAAAGCTCCGTCTTGTTCATTTTTGCCTCCGATAAGCAGACTTCTGCGTGGAATTATCTCATATTTCATATAAAAAGGCAATCTGGGCACAGCCGGGTTTTTCGATGTTCCGGGTCTCGCCTAAGTTCCCCGCCTGTGTTATACTACAAAAAAACAGCAGAGGTGAAAAAGGTGAAGGACTCGGCCCTTATAGGCTTTATTGGATTCGGAAACATGGCGAAGGCCATCGCGTCGGGCGTGCTTAAAAGTCCCCTTAGCGCGCGCTGCCGCCTCGCGGCCTACGACCCGGTAAAGGAGCAGATAAACCTTGAGGGAGTAGAGGCGCTCGGCAGCGCCGCCGCCGTGGCTGGGGCTGCGGACTATCTCTTTATCTGCGTCAAGCCCCAGCAGATAGACGAGGCCTTTGCGTCCTTTGCGGACTTCTTAAAAGAAGGACAGGTTCTGGTCTCGATAGCGGCGGGAGTGAGCAGCGAGAGGCTCTCGCGCCTTTCGGGCGGCAAGGCGCTTATAGTGCGCGTCATGCCGGATACGCCAATGCTTGTGGGCTGCGGCGCTTCTGCCACCTCCCGGCCCGAGGGCATTTCAAACGAGGATTACGAAGCCGTGCTAGAGGTTCTGCGCTGCGCCGGCGAGGTTTACGAGATAGCGCCGGACAAATTCGACGAGGTAATACCCCTCGCCGGAAGCGGCGTGGCACTCTTCTTCCGCCTTGCCGCTCTAGCCGAGGAATACGCTCTGAGGGCGGGG
>JAUNBN010000135.1:2627-4370 GCA_030527085.1 Oscillospiraceae bacterium | reverse complement strand
TTCCCGCGAGGCGCGAGGCCTCGAGCCTCGCCATGGCGGTTTTAAGCGCGGGCAGACGGCGGCAAAGCCTCAGAATAAAACGCGATCCGCTCTCGTTTTTTGCGGCGGCCAGCGTTCCCAGAACCAGAACGCAGACAAAGAGCGTCACAATAAGACTCACGCGTGCAATTATTCCCGCTACGGCAACATAGGAATAGGCGGAGGCCGAAAGGCTGCCCGCCAGGTTTTCATAGACGCTGAAAAACACAGGCAGCACGGCGAACACCAGCACGGCCAGCACCGCGCTCATGAGCACGAGCAGCAGCGAGGGATAGAGCAGCGCGCTTTTAATTCGCTTTTTAAGCTCGGCCAGCCTCTCGTAGTAGTCGGCCAGGGAGCTTAAGGTCTGCTCGAGGCGGCCCGAGTATTCGCCCAGCGCAGCTGTTTCGGCGGCGTAGTCGGGAAAGGCTTCGCAGCCCTTCAGCGCCCCGACAAGGCTCTCGCCTCCCTTCACCGCCCCTGCGGCCTGCCTGAGCGAGGCGGCCTCAAAGTCTCGCGCCTCCTCGCTCAAGGATTCCAGCGCCTCGGCGGGCTTTACCCCCGCCGCCAGCAGCAGCGAGAGCTGGCGGAATATAATACTCAGAGCGCCCTCTTCAATTCTTTTTGCCATATAAGCGCCCTCCTTTTTTAATAGACATAGCGCGTTGTGTAAAGCGAGTCGTCGTCGAGCTGTTCTTCTGAAACGCCTCCGGCGGCGAAGGTTATGTCAACGCGCTTCCAGCTCTCGGCGCTCACCTCTATCTTAACGGTTATCCAGCCCTGACTCTCTATATAGACCTCGTTCCAGGCGTGATATATCTCGTTGGGGTGGACATAGCCGGTTATGAGGCGGCAGGGAACGCCCAGGCTCCGCAGCATGGCTGCGGCGAGCGCCGCGTAGTCGAAGCAGATGCCCTTGCGCGTCGCCAGAGTTGTGTCGGGGTCCGGCAGGTAGCCGGATTGCACGCTCGCGGCCTTTTCGTGGTCGTATTCTATGCTTTCGACGAGCATACCGTAAACGGCGGCGACTACCTCTATATCGTCTGCGCAAGCGGCTGCGAGCTCGCGCGCCCTCGCGACGCATTCAGAGTCCACGTCGTAATTGACATACTGGCTCGGACGCAGGAAGGGCTCAAACTCGCTCGCGAGCGAAACTGCCCGCGTCTCGCTCCAGAGCTCGGCGTATTTTGTGCCGGAGATGTTTTCCATAACGCGGAAGCTGTATTCGCCGTCGCCCATATTCAGGGGGAAAATTTCCGGCGTTCCGTCGTTCTTCAAATCATAGGTGTATTTGCCCTCGCCAAGCAGCACCTGAAGCTTGAGACGGCTCTCGCTGACCGCCGAAATCGCTACATAGCCCTCGGTAAGCGAGGAAAAGTCGGCGCTCACGCCCTCGCGGCTTTCGGCGGCGGCGCTGTTGAAGCCGGAAGATTTCATCTCGGCTATGACAAAGCCGCCCGCTGCGGCGGGGCCGGCCGGCTCCTCAGCCGGAGCGCAGGACGGAAGGCAGGCCAGCAGAACCGCGCCCAGAAGCGCGGCTATTTTGCGCAGTAGTTTTGAAGCAAGCACGCGCGCTTCCAGCCCCTTTTCGCCAAATGTTTCTATCATTTTACGCAAATCGGGCTTAAAGCGCAAGGCGCCCTGCCTGAAGCTTTTTTCTTTTTATGTTCTCCCCGCCTGCGGCGGGGAGAACACTGTATCGAAGGCGGCTTAAAGCGCAAGGCT
>JAUNBN010000135.1:0-2527 GCA_030527085.1 Oscillospiraceae bacterium | reverse complement strand
CGATACTTGCGTGATAAAGCTTTTTCTTGGTATTTCCCCGCCTGCGGCGGGGAGAACACTGTATCGAAGGCGGCTTAAAGCGCAAGGCTGGTGCGCGCGATACTTGCGTGATAAAGCTTTTTCTTGGTATTTCCCCGCCTGCGGCGGGGAGACACCGTATCGAAGGCGGCTTAAAGCGCAAGACTGGTGCGCGTGATGTTTTTAGGGCTCGCCCTCTATGAGCTTGGCGTGGACGGTAAATCGCACGTTCTCGCGCTGCGAGCAGGTTGAAAGCGTGAGCACGCGGTCCGTATCACTTACCGAAACGCCTGTGTCGTAGATGGCGCGGTCGGACATGGCCGAAAGAAAGGCCGTATATTCCTCGCCGGGCGAGAAAAACACCGTGTAAACAACCGGGTCTGCGGCGGTGACGTACTCAACCGCGAATATCTCATAGGTGAGCGAGGTCTCGGGGGTATAGATATAAATAAGCCCGCCGTTTTCCACGTAATACTCCGCGTCCTCGTAGCTGCGCAGAGAGCCGAACATAGAGCCGTCGAGCATTTTGTGGCCGTAGATTACCGTGTGGTAGTCCGTGAAGTCAGGGGAGTTAATCTCCTCTATGAATATCGCGCCGTGAGCGCTGTATTCCCCCTGCCAGGAGTGGTTGAGGTAGTATTCGTCGTTGTAGTGGACTACCGGGTAGTCTATGACCTCTATGCCGGGCATTCTTATCCAGGCGGCAACGTCCTCCGAGACCTCTTTGAGCGCCGTAAAATCGACCTGAAACCCGCTGCTGTCCTCGCCCTCGAGCGCCTCGGCCTCGCTTGTATAGAGCCTTGCGGCCTCCTGACTCGCGTTTTTGAGGCGCGCGCTGTTTATGAGCCACCAGCCAATATAGCCCGCGCAGAGTGCTATAACGATAATGGCGATAATGCGTACCGCTTTAAGCAGGCCGCTTTTTTTCTTCTTTTTTTTTCGTTTCTTTGTCTTCCCCATATAGGACCCATCAGCTTTTTTCCGCGAGCGCTCCAATTGCGTGCTTCTTTTCATCGGATTCACCTTTTGCTTCGCTCCGCTTAATTCAGCTTTCTTTTTTGCATTATACTACGCGCTTGCGGTTTTTCACAATACGGCAGGCGGCCTTGGGAGCACCCCTTGCGCGTACTCTTTCGCTGTGTTCCCTGCGCCTTCGCGCAATTCAGTCAGGGAAACCGCGCGGCCGGGCCTTCTCCTAAAGTAAGGCCCGTTTTTCCGCCCTGCGGCGGGGAAAACGGGCCCTTAATATCTTCAGCTCAAAAGAGGGTATTAAATTTTTATCTGCGGCCTCTGGAGCGCTTGCGGCCCGCTATCAGGGCTATCGCGCCACCCGCGAGCAGCACTCCGCCGACTATTCCGGCTATCGCGCCGCCGCTCAGACCCGAGCTTTCGGACTCGGCGGGAGCGAGAGGAACGGTCTCCTCAGGTATCTCCTCTGGCTCAGTAGTCGGGGTCGGGGTCTCCTCGAGGGGGACGGGCTCCTCTTCTATCTCCTCGGGCTCCCCTACCTCCTCGGCCGCGGCTGCCGCCGCGCCGCCTCCGCCCACCGTTACGGTGGTGGTTACAACGGTGTCCTCGCCGTAGGTGCGGATTATTGTGTCGTCCTCGCCGTCATGGGTGTACTGGTAAAGCAGCTCTTCGTCCTCGCCCAAATCCGCGAGAGTCCTCCCGGTCAAGGTCGGGGAGCTTACGAGCGTGTAGCCCGTAATCGTTCTGGCGCTCAGGCCAAGGGCTGTAAGCTCGGTATTACCGCCCGCATAGCTCAAAACAGGCTGCGAAATATCATAGCCAAAGCCCGAGACAATATACCTTACCGTATAGGGCACGGCATCGCTGGAAAGGGCAATGTACTCAGCCGTATATGACGTCTTTCCCATCGTGGGATGAATCACTATATTATCCAGCCCGCCGCCGTATTGGTACCCGGAGTCAACGGATAAAGAATTTGTGCTTGTGAAATAAATTTCATTTATCCAAGAATTAATCTCTACCGTAGGCTTAATTACCAACGAGGCCTTTGCACCGCCGGACGTCCAATAATAATCGAAATGATTATCAGGCTCATTCTTTTTCTCATCGAGATATTTATTTAACTCATTCTGATTAAAAGTGCCATGGTCGCCGGGACTGATAATCACCGTAAACTCAAGATCTACCGCAAAGACCGAGGCCAGACCCATCGCGAGGCAGAGGCAGGCTATAAGCAGACAGGCCGCGGTTCTTAATATTTTTTTAGTCATGTTTTTCACCCTCTTGCAGCTTTTTGCCGTTCCAATGGGCGGACCCTCAGGCCCTTTTCTTCGCTTTTTTCTTCTCTTTCCTGCCGGTTATCAGCAGCACCGCCACGGCCGCCACGAGCACTCCGGCCACTATGAAGATAAAGGTCGATTCGCCGGTGTAGACCGTGCGGTAGATGGTCTCGCCGGGGGAGTAGACGGTTATGAGCTGCCCGTTATCGAGAACTCTCTCGCCGTAGAACCTGTACTGAAGCTGTCCGCTTGAGGTCTTG
>JAUNBN010000134.1 GCA_030527085.1 Oscillospiraceae bacterium | reverse complement strand
CCCATTCCGATATCTGGTGGACGACTACGGACTCAGCTACTACGCCGCCTTTGCGGGCTGCTCCGCGGAGACCGAGGCGAGCTTTGAGACAGTAGCCTTTCTGGCTGCCAAGACGGACGAGCTGGGTCTCGGCTATGTTTTGACCATTGAGGGCGCGGGGCACCAGATAGCCCAGACCATAGTTAGCAGCACCGAGAGCAAGAATCAGCAGATACTGAGCCTCGACTCCATGCAGGCCACCACGCTCGAGGACGCGAGGAGCGGGGCCGCCTACCTTTCAATAATGCGGGATAATCTCGAGGTTCTGAAAACCGCGCTGGCTTAGAATACGAAGGGAAGAATAAATGTCACAGCTCGCCTGTAAAAACCTGACGCTCGGCTACGACTCAAGGGCGATTTTAAGCGGCCTGAGCTTTGAGGTAGGCGCGGGGGACTACCTTTGCGTAATAGGGGAGAACGGCTCGGGGAAGACGACGCTCATGAAAACTCTGCTCGGCCTGCAGGCTCCTTTAAGCGGAAAGATAATAAGAGGCCGCGGTCTGCGCCCTAACGAGATAGGCTATCTGCCCCAGCAGACCGAGGCGCAGAAGGACTTTCCGGCCTCCGTATGGGAAATAGTGCTCTCCGGCTGCCAGGGGCGCTGCGGCGCGCGCCCCTTTTACAATAAAGCGGAAAAACGGACGGCGCAGAAAGCCATTGAAAAAATGGGTCTTGCGCGGCTTACCTCGCGCAGCTACCGCGAGCTCTCCGGAGGCCAGCAGCAGCGGGTCCTGCTCGCGAGGGCGCTGTGCGCCGCCGGAAAAATGCTGCTGCTCGACGAGCCGGTTTCGGGGCTTGACCCGAAGGCGAGCGCCGGACTCTACAAGCTGATTGAGGAGCTCAACCGCCGCGACGGGATAACGGTAATAATGATCTCCCACGACGTTGAGGCGGCCTTGAGCTACGCGAGCCATATTTTGAGCCTCGGGCGGCGCGTGTTCTTCGGAACGAGGGAGGAATACCTGAGCGGCGCGCGCGAGCGCATCGGCGGCGAAGGGGGAATAAAACGATGAGCGGCGTTTTTGAAAAACTGGCGCTCTACTGGCAGTATCCCTTTGTGCGCTACGCTCTGATAGTGGGCGTGCTCATAGCGCTCTGCTCCTCGCTGCTGGGCGTGGTTCTGGTGCTCAAGCGCTTCTCCTTTATAGGGGACGGCCTCTCCCACGTCGCATTTGGGGCGATGGCCATAGCGGCGGTGCTCAACTTAAGCAGCGAGATGCCGCTTGTGCTGGGCATAACCGTCGTCTGCGCGGTGCTGCTGCTCAGAACGGGGCAGAACGCGAAGATAAAGGGCGACGCTGCGATAGCCATGCTCTCCGTGGGCGCGCTGGCCATAGGCTATCTGCTTATGAATATCTTTTCGAGTTCAACGAACCTTAGCGGCGACGTCTGTACCACGCTCTTCGGCTCGACCTCCATTCTGACACTTACCGAGGGCGAGGTCTGGCTCTGTGCGGCGCTCTCGCTCATAGTCGTTGCCGTTTTCATTCTTTTCTACAATAAAATCTTCGCCATAACCTTTGACGAGGACTTCGCGAGGGCTGCGGGAACCCGCGCCTCCGCCTACAATCTGCTCATAGCCGTAATAACGGCGGTGATAATAGTTCTGGCCATGAATCTTGTGGGCTCGCTGCTCATCTCGGCCCTTGTGATATTCCCGGCCATCTCCGCCATGCGGGTGTTTAAGAGCTTCAAGGCCGTGACAATATGCTCGGCGGCGCTCTCGGTGTCCTGCGCGCTGGCGGGGCTGCTGGTTTCGGTTCTGGCCGGAACGCCCGTCGGCTCCACCATCGTGGCGGCCGACATAGCCGCCTTCGGAGTCTTTCTCGCCGTGGGGAAAATTGCAAAAGGAGCAAGGACATGAAGAAATCCATACGACTTATTTTTGCGCTGCTTCTCTCCCTCTCGCTGACCGCCTGCGGAGGGCAGGAGAGCGATACTCCCACTGCCGTCGCCGAGGTGATAGAAAGCGGCATTCAAAGCGAGAGCGCCGCGAGCGCTCCCGAGAGCTCGAGCGAGGCCGCCTCCAAAGAGGCCGCGGCCGCAAGCGCCTCGCTGGATGCGGCGGGGGAGATAGATATAGACCTCAGCACTATGGGCAGCACGATGGTCTACGCCGAGGTTTACAACATGATGATGAGCCCCGAGGACTACGTCGGCAAGACCGTCAAGGCGCGCGGGCAGTTCGCAGTTTATGAGGACTCGAGCACGGGCGCGGTCTACCTCGCGGTGCTCATAGCGGACGCCACCGCCTGCTGCTCGCAGGGCCTGGAGTTCGTTTTGGAGGGCGGCTTCGAATACCCTGCCGACTACCCCGAGCAGGGGACACTGATAAGCGTCGCGGGTCGCTTCGAGACCTACGAGGAGAGGGGCTTTATCTATTGCCACCTCGTAGACGCTTATATGGTTCTGGAGTAAAACCGGATAGAAGCTTGGCTGCACCTTAGAAGAAGCTGAAGAGAGGGCCGCAAACAGACTTGGACGTCTGCTGCGGCCCTTTGCTGCGCCGGGAGCCCCGGCGAGTGCTACGGCCGCGGTATTGGCGGCGGGAAAACCGGAGAACCGCAAAGCTTCCTGTAAGACAAGGAAGCTTTTAGTATCGTATATTCATATTAGGGCGCGGGCTAAAACAGTGCCAGCGCCCTTAAAGCCAGAAGAAGCACCACGCCCGGCGCGCCGAGCAGCACGGCCGCGGCGGCGGTGGCGTAGTTCACAGCGATGGATACTCCGGTGAAAAAAGAGAGCGCGTTTACGCCCGCCAGCGCCGCCAAGCCTCCCAGCGCGGGGTAGAAGCCGCTCGCGAAGGGGCGGGCGCTCTTGGCCGCAGCGCGGGATACCAAAAGAAAAAGGAGCGCGAATATACCCAGCAGCGCGTAGAGCATAAGAGTCCTCCGAAAAACAAAGCTGCTTAAATATATGCGCGCTCGCGGCTGAAAATCAGTTCCTCAAGCTCCACGGCGGCGCGGGTATCCGCCCGCCGAGATTTATGAAGTCCGCGCTTAAAGCTACCGCCTAGTCTAAGTATTCGTAATTTTCGCCGACGAAATTGTTTACCAGATAGCGGGTGATATTGAGAGGAGTTGTGAGCAGATGCTCCTCGTCTCCATTTTGATACTGTTCGGGTACCCTTACAGCGCTCATGACGTTATTCCACATGTTCAGCGTGTCTTCTTCGCCGAAATCCTCCCCGAATGCCTCCTTGAAATCCTCGATAGTGTTTTCATGAAGGCCGTGATCTCCCTGCAAAACAATAACAGCGTTCGGGTCTTCCTCCAAAATAAAATCTATCAAATTCACCAGCACCTTGGCTGCGTAGCGGTGCTGAGGCGCGTAGTTTTGAACAATCCGGTAATCTATAGCTGTTGAGTCAAAATCTGAGCGCTTTGCATCCTCCACGACAATGTTTCCATACTCATCTAATATAAAGGGAAAGTGGTTCATATTAAAAGCGATTATGGAGATTCTGGGAGAATCTCCGCTCATAAGAGAATTGCAGAGGCCTGGTATCACGCAGCCTGCGTTCTGGTCCCCGGGAGCCACGTCATCTTGTCCCTCGAGTAACTCGCTTATCAAATCATCCGAAGGATAAAAAAGGTCCGCAGATTCCACAATATTGTCGTATAAAGCAACTGGGGACGTATCCATTACTTCAAAACGTATATATTCAAACAGGGTGCCAAGAGGAGAGGAGATGGAGAATAAAAACTCTTCTGTGGCTAGGGGACGAGGTTGTGCGAACGCTTTATTAAACTCTTCCAATGTCCAAGATTTCACATCTTCTTTCACAAGAAATCGCTCTGTTTCAAGAGCCTTGCTGCCAACATACAACTCGTCGGCCGTATAATAAAAATAAGGGAACACACCGTTAATAAGTATAGAAGTATATGCATTGGACTCGAAAGTGTTGAAGAGCTCGAGATTATATCTGAATTGTGCACAGCTGTCCCTAAAACTTTGAGAGAATTCAAGGTTCCACATGGCCAGCTCATGAGTTGAAAGCCTCTCCGCCAGATAACTGTCGTAGGCGTAGGGACACATTAACGACGGCAGGGCTACTTTGGTTCTGTGCGCCGCCTCAAAGTACGCATCCTTGTTGATGATGAAGCCTCGCTGCTCGAGCGCCTCGGCGAACTCCTGCTGGTCATCGCCGAAGTACTGCTCCATAGAACTGAAGCCCAGCATCCCATCGCAGTGAAACCAGTATATATTGGGCTTGTTTTCTTCAGAGGTATTCGTCACGGTATATTCCGTTTGGATTTCAAAGTCTTCTCCCAGTTCGTTTTCCTCGGTATCTATATTCCCTATAACTACATTAACCGTATTCAGAAGAAAGACGAACATAACTATAACGCTTA
>JAUNBN010000133.1 GCA_030527085.1 Oscillospiraceae bacterium | reverse complement strand
AGCCTGTGGGAGTATTCGTCGGTGATTATCATTATTAAGGCCGTCTCCTTGGTTTCAAGCAATAGCTAATTATACGAGTGGATTCAAAGTGTGTAAAGCGTTATATGTCCCCCGCCGAAAGTGGGAGACATAAACGAAAATCTCCGCGCGACAGAACACTCCCAATTATACTTTGCCGGGGGCGGGCGGTCAAGTGCGCATAAAACGCGGGAGCGCCCCTTTTGCGTGCTTTTCCACTGTATTTCCCCCGCCCGGTATACTGCGGAGAATCCGAGCGGTTTGGACAATTCGGAAAGTGAGTTTTGCTATCCGATTTATCAGTATTCTCAGTATTGGGAGTTTCTCTTGAGCGTGTAATATGCTGTATTTCCCCCGCCGAAGGCGGGGGAAATACAGCGAAAAACCAACGCGGCGGGACACTCCCCCTTAATAAAAAAGCTTGCTTTTAAAATGCCTTGGTGCTATAATAATACAGTATTCTAAATGCAGCGATTAAATGCCCCGGCACGCTAGTCGAACATTTTGACTATGCGGCCGGGGTTTTGGCTTGACAGGATGAATAACAAATTCTACGGAGGTATCTTTCATGAATAAGGGTACTGTAAAATGGTTCAACGCGGACAAGGGCTTTGGCTTCATCTCTAACGACGACGGCAGCGGCGACGTGTTCGTGCACTTTTCCGCCATCGTCGGCGAGGGCTATAGAAACCTTCTCGAGGGTCAGGCGGTCACTTACGACACCGAGACCGACCCCAAGAACAGCAGCAAGCTGCGCGCCGTAAACGTCTGCGCGGCCTAAGAGCGGAATCTAAGGGAGCGTCCCGCTCTTTCAGGCAGTGCCCCCGCCAAAAGGCGGGGGCACTGCTGTTTTTGCCGCTCTTGGGCTAAAAGCCCGCGCAGCTTACGCCGCGGGAGGCGAGTTCATGTTTATCAGGCTCTCCCAGTTTATGCGCGTTACTATACCGTCCTCGCTCACGCGGCGCGCATTCTCAAAATTGCGCAGCGCCGCCTCGGTGTTCACCCCGAAAACGCCGTCCACGCTCCCGGCGCTGTAGCCCAGGGCGCCCAGCGCCTCCTGCACGAGCGCGACATAGTTGCCCTTGGAGCCTGAGCGGAGCGTCGGGAAGCCCGAGGTCAAAAAGTAGTTCGAGGGCATATAGCGCTTGTCTGCGGAAATGCTTAGAGCGCGCTCATCTCGCGGGTGGACATAGGAAAAGCAGCCTTCCGCTATCTTTCTCAGCTGCTCGAGCTCGGAGCTGCTCAGGTTTGAGCCTACCGTAAAGGCCGTGCCCGCGTAGTGCTGGGGGTGATTGGCGCTCCTTGAGCCGGAGATGCTCACAAAGGCTTCGTCTACTCTGACAGGCATTCCGAACTCCTGCCGCATGAGGTTCCAGGCCTGCATGGTGTCTGTGTCCGTATAGCCGAGACTCTCATCGCCCATAAACTCCCTTACCGAAAGCGTTCCGCCTATATTATAGGGCATGGACTGGGACGCGCTTCTTGTATAGCTCTCCAGAGCGCCCGTACCGTTGTTGAACACTAAAATTGTAGCCACCGCTTAATTCTTCCCCCTTTTCTTTTTTCACTCCCAGCCTATGCCGCGCGGGAGTACCTTGTGCCGACTTTGAGAAAAGGGTACGCTTCGGTTATTCTGCGGCGAACAGCTGCGCCGCCCTCCGAGCGCCTCTATCGCTGAACGGGGAGCGTTAAAGCGTGCTTCGGGCTGCGTTCAACCCATCGAAGGAAGGGCGCGGACTTTTTTAGGGCTTAACCCCTGCCGAAGGCGGGGGAAGACAGCAAAAAACCGCGAGGCGGGACACTCCCGTCATGAGCGGCGCTGCCGGAGCGCTTTTTATTTTTTGCGGACTATCTCTATCCAGTATTCGTCGGGGTCCTCTATAAAATAGACCCCCATCGCGTGATTTTCGTAGCAGATGCAGCCGAGCCTTTCGTGCAGCTCGTGGGCGGCCTCAAAGTCGTCGGTGACCATCGCGAGGTGCATCTCGTTGTCGCCGAGGTCGTAGCCCTCCTTTTCCCAGTCGCGCAGCCAGGTGAGCTCGAGGCGGAAATCGCTCACGCCGTCCGTTAAAAAGACTATTCTGTAGCGGCCGTCCTCCGCGGTCTTGCTTCGCGCCTCCTTGAGACCCAGCGCCTCCTCATAGAATTTGAGCGAGCGCTCAAGGTCGGAAACATTGAAATTGTAGTGATTAAAGGTAAACATATTAAAGCTCCTTGATTTTATTCTGCTTCTAATAATAAGACGAGCTTCTGAAAAGCCGCCTCGCTAGACCTCGTTCTTTTCCTTGATTTTGGCTGTAATTATGAGCTTGTCCGCCGGCGTGCTGCGAAGCAGGGCGCGCATATGCTCCTTGTCGCGCTTTCTTATGCGCTTCTCCTGCCTTGAGGCGGCTGCGCTGCGGTTTTCGCTCAGGCGAGCGGCCCTGCCCGCAGGGACAGACTGCCCGCGCTCGGGGGAACGAGAGTCCGTCTGCGTCTCCAAAAGCTCAATATGAGACGCGGTATTTTCCGAAAAGTACGGGCGGCTCAGGTCGCTTTCGATTTCGAGCGGGTTTTTGTTCGCTTCATCCTGTTCGAATTCAGGCTCGCTGCCGAGGCCGTTTTCCTGAGTTTCATTTGTGTTTAAAATCTCGAGATGAAGCCCAGACGGCCCGGGGCTGCTTTGAGACTGTGCGAGCAGCGCGCCGGGTTCTTTTGCGTGCGGCATGTCGTCGTAAGGCTCGAGCGTTTCAAGGCGGCCTTTTTCCCCTGTCTCGGGAGAGAGGCCGGTTTCACTTTCGGCCTCGCCTGAGGGCGAGACTTCCGTGTATCTGCGCCTGGCGCCGGCAAAGCCCCTTGCTAAAAGACCTTTGAGGAGCGTCCCAAGCCTGAGGCGCGAGGCGGCGGGCCGCGAGGTGCGGCCGGTATTCTTTCCGCTCGAAAGCTCTTCGCCGCCGCTCTCGCCTGCAGCTTCCCCGCCCGGCTCCTCCTCAAAGCTCAGCAGATCCTCGCTTTCGAGGCTGAAGCTCAGGCCGGAGAGCTCGGGACGAGGCGGCTCTTTCTCATCGCCTTCAGCGGCAATACCCTCGCCGCCGCCGTCGGACTCACCTTCCTCAAAGGATGGGGAGAGGCGCTCGAAGGCGGGCGGGGAGACTGGAAGTTCTTCGCTTGCTTCCGTTTCGCCCGCGTCCCGCGTTTCGTTTTCATCTGAAAGCGCTCCGTCATCCGCTTTCAGCGGCTCATCGTCCGCAATGATTTCGAGGCTCTGTGACAGTGCGGGCGCTTCTCCGTTTTTATCGGATTCCTCGGCGCTTGCCGCCTCGTCCTCGACTATATAGACCGGGCGCTCACGCGAGGCGTCGAAGGAGCGCCAGAGATAGCCGCCCAGTATGCCCAGAGTGAGCATGATTATCCCGAAGCTGAAGAGCTGGAAAATAAAGAGGGTGGTATAGCCCTCGACGGGTATATTCCCGACCAGCTTGTTTATAAGGACGTAGAGCGCCCAGGCCAGCGAGCCGAAGCAGGCCAGCGCGCCGATAATGGAGACAAAGGAAATAGGCACCGTGGTGAAGCTGAAAAGCGTGTCGGCAACCAGGCGTATTTTCTTTTTTAGCGTCCAGCGGCTCTTGCCCGCCGTGCGCTCCAGGCGCTCGTAGTAAACATAGGCGGTCTTGAAGCCGCTCCAGAGTATCTGCCCTGTAAGCGCGCTGTTGCGCTCGTTCATGCCGCCGAGGACCTTTATCACCGCGCGATCGACCAGATATACGTCGAAGCCGGCGAGCGGCATGGTGGGCAGGGCCAAATCGCGTGTCATACGGTAGTAGAGCCTGGTGAAGAGCGAGCCGTCCGCGCGGCCCTGGCGCACCGCGAGCACGACATTATTGCCGCGCCGCCACATCTCGTACATTTCAAAAATAAGCTCGCTGGGCTCCTGCAGGTCGGCGGCCTTGACCACAGCGCAGCGCCCGCGGCTCATATTGAGCCCGCAGAGTATCGCGGCGTGGCTGCCGAAGTTGCGCGAGAGGCGAAAGCCCCGCACGCGGCTGTCGAGCGCGCAGAGCTCGCGAACGGCGGCCCAGCTCTTGTCGCGCGAGCCGTCGTCAACCAGTATTATTTCGCACTCAAAGGAGGCCCTGTCGAGCACCTTTTCCTTGAGGTCGCAGTAAAGGGGCAGGAGCGTGTCCTCGTTGTAGTAGACCGGAACTACTATGGAGAGTTCGGGTTCAGAGGGACGCTTCTCTTGCGAATTCATCATAGTCGCGTATATACTCCTTTGGATCGTAGTGCTCGCTCGAGAGAACGAGCAGCACCGAATCGGGCGAAAAGTCGTACATATCCTTCCAGACCATAGTGGGCAGATAGATCCCTGTGTGCGGGCGGTCGAGCTCGTAGACCTTC
>JAUNBN010000132.1 GCA_030527085.1 Oscillospiraceae bacterium | reverse complement strand
AGGCGGCCAACGCAAAGGCGGCCGCGGCTTCGAGCATGCGGAAGAGCGCGGCAAAGGCGGCGGCCGGAGGTATAACGAAAAGCTCAAGGAGCGCGTCGGCGGTCTCGAAGCCGGCCTATACGGGCGGCTCGTCGGGCGGCGCCGCCTCCTACTCCGCGCCCGCTTATACCGCGCCCTCCGCCTCGGCGGCGCAGAGACAGCTTGCCGAAAGAAGAGAGCTGCAGGCGGAAAGGCAGAGGCAGGCCGAGGCCAGGGCGAATTACATCTCCGCGCGGCAGGCCGAGCTTGAAAGCCGGCAGACGGGCGCGCAGGGCTGCGGCGCGAAAGGGCTCGGCGCGGCGAGCATTGAGCGGCGCTCGCAGAGCGCGCTTGCGAGGGCGAAGAGCCTCGGCTCGGGAACGAGCGCGGGCGCTTATACAGCCGCGGGCGGGCTTTACGAGACTAAAACAGGCCAAAGCGCGGCAAATACCCGGCCGGGCGCAACAGCAGCGGCCGCGAGGGCTACTAACAGGACAGAAAAGGCTCCCGCGGTACAGGCTTCCCGCCCTCTGCTCTCTGGCTCTCGGAGCGAACCCGACCTTGAGGAGCTGATGGCCATAGTAGACGACGCCTTCGACCCCGGCAGCTACAAGAAGTGGCAGGCGAAGAAGGCGAAAGAGGAGTCCGAGGCTCTCGAAAGGGCGAAAAACATCTATCGGCAGCTAAGTGAAAAGAACAGCCGAGGTTCTGCCGCACAGGTGGACGGAGGCGAGAGCGAAGCGGCAGACGGAACGCCCCGACACGGCCGCCGCAGGCTGGAGATAGAGGAGGAGCGGGAAAGCAGGAAGAGGGAGCGCGAGGCAGAGCGCCAGAGAGAGCGTGAGGATCTGCGTTGGAACGCCCCAAATCGCTGGAATGAAGAAAGGAGAGAGAAAGAACAAAGAAGAGAAGAAGAACTTTTAGAGAAATATGATGGTAGTTTTCGGATTAACGGCGTTGAATACACGGGTACTCTTGAGACTGCAAAAGAAGTGATTATAGATGGGAAAAGCATACCTTGTGTAAGAGCTCACTCCTATAGTGTGCGCGGCACGTTTGGAACTGAAAAAGAAAAGAAGGTGTATTTCATTACCCCCGAAGATTACGCTACGGTGAAACAGGGAGATGTAGAATCGCCTTCAATTCCCAGTGATATGATTCTTATTGTAGACTATAGAGGGCCTGGAATTGAGAATCCAGATATACAGGTTGTGGATTCCTACAGAGTACAAGATATAAGAGAAATAAACCTTATATGCGATTTGATAGCCAAATACACTCTTGAAACAAACAACGGAGGTATTAACTACGAAAGAAGCGTTTCTTCAATGGTTTTAGAGTGGGTTGCACATAATAAGCTATATGAATATGGATATCAAAGGAATCGTACAGGCAGTGTTGATTTAGACAATGCGGAAGACAGGTTTGGGTGAGGTGAGATATGGATCCAGACAAGAAAAAGAGCGTAAGAAGACTGGTAACAGTGATTATTCTGCTTATTCTGATTCCTATGCTGCTTAGGGGAATCTTCTTGTGGATAAGCTATCAGGCTATTATGGACGATGACGGGACAATCCCTGTTTCTAACAGATTTGAAGATATCTCCTTCACCGAAAACCTCAAGCTGAAGTACCCGAGAATAGAAGCTTTTCAGCTCATTGAATATCGCGGTAGAGTAGAGTGGGCGGCAATTAGCTTCTACAATGCAGAGAATATAGACGCCGAGGACGCTCTGGAGATATTCCTATTGGCAAGACAGACCATGCTGGCCGAGGGGATGTCCGAGGCCTGCGCCGAGCGGGATTTCTGGGAGCTGGGCGAGCCGTTGCAGATATGCGTTGAGACGGAAAGGGGAGAAAGAAAGTTTTATTATAAATTTCTCTGCGGGCTGGACGGAGAGGCCGCCGGAGCTTACACGAAGTGGCAGGGGCTGCGGACTATCTATCTTGAAGAGGAAAACGAGTACTTCGACAAGCGCCGTACGGGCTACACAAGCTTTGAGGTATATTTGGACAAGCGCGGAGAGCCCTACAAGTTCCTTTACCGTGACCGTGTCTTTATGAGCCCCGAGAGCTTTCTTGCCGACTTCGATACCGAGCCCTATTACTTCGATGAAGCCTGACTATACGTTTTGCAGGCTCGGGAGCGTCTCGTTAATATTGAAGATTCGCTCTGCTTCCCCCCGACGAAGGCGGGGGAAGCAGAGCGCTAAACACGCCGCACCCTCTGCGGACGGCGGAGGCGAAGAATGGAAACTGACAAATGTATTGAATGAGGACTAACATGAAAAAAGCCTTTGATTTCAAAACCTCCATACATTTCTGGCTGGTACTTGTTATACTCTACATCTTTCGCTTTTTCACAATTGTGTACAGCTCGGGAATGGCCGGCATTATGTGGAGGCCGACAATCTGCTGGGCGGGCTTTTACGCCGCAGGCAGGCTCCTGCTCGGTTGCCTGCAAGAAAGCGGAGATGAGCTGAACGGGCGGGAAACGCGCCTGATTTGGCTTTCGCTAGCGGGCGGGGTTTTGTGCGGCGGGCTTGACTACCTGCTGCATATGCTTGAATTTCAGTCGGGCTATGCCTTTGCGCTGCTTAGCGCAGCTTCAACTATTCTCTATGCTTTAGCGGGGGCGGCAGTCATGCTGCCGGCGTTTAGAGACTGCCTCAAGCCGGCAAGGCCGGCTGGCAAAGCGCTGGCGCTGTGCGCCGCAGCGGCGCTGCTGTCCGTCGTATATGAGCTCGCCGCCGCTTTTGCAGATTCGGCTGTTTTAGATCCCCTTTCGAGCAGTGCGCCCGCCTGGTGGGCCTTTTGTTTGGTGTTTCACACGCTTGCGGCGACTGTATTTTTCTTTTTACTGCTGAGCATGGCGAACCTGCTGCTCGGGGAGCGGGTAATGGCTGTCCCTGTGCCGCACAGCGAAATTTCGGAGTCCGGCAAGGACAGGTACTGGCTCGCCCGCGCGGGCAAGGGCTGCGCGATAATGTCCGTTCTTTATTTGCTCTACATACCGGTTGTTTTGACAAGTTACGGCTTTAGTTCGCTCATATGGTTCTGGCTTATGAACTGGCTCGCCTTTTATATCTGCTCGCGCGCCTGTTTAGACCGGCTTCAAGCGTCGCTCGAGGAAAGAAGGATGGCGGAAAAACGGCTGCTGTGGTTTTCCTTTGCGGGAGGGGCCGCGGCGCTGGGAGCGCTGCTCGCGTTAAGCCTGCTTCTGCACTCCGGAACAGAGGGCTTCGAACGCGCCGGTCTGATGAGCTTTGCGTATTTTGTTTGGCTTTGGCTGTTCTGCGCGGTGCTGCGCCCGGCGCTGAAAAGGGTTTTTCCCGCGCTTCGCTTCGGGAAGCTGTTAAAGCTTAAAACAATATATATTACCGCCGCTCTTGCGGCGCTCATGTTTCTGCTTAACTTTTTGGGCAGCGCTTTTAAAGGCTATTACTTCTCCGGAGTTCAGGAAGGTCTTAGAACTTGCATGCTGCTTGTATATCTTATGTATGCCGCCCGCGAGATGTACGAAGGCGGCGTAAACGAAGGCGATGAAGGAGGCGGCGAATAAAGCCGATTTAAGCAGATGATGGATAAAAACCACCGCTAGGGCTTAACGACAATGTCCCTTTTGCGAAGCAGCGCCCAAACCCTTCGGCCGCTTAAGCTAATGACATAAAGCCCTCACCCCAGCGGTATCTCAACTATCTTGGCCATTTTTATAAGGCAGCTCTCTATCTGGCCGGATATTTCGCCTATCAGCCGCTCGCGCATCTCCTCGCCCGCCTCACCCAGAAGGCTCTCGTAGAGCTGCGCGCTCACCTTTTCCTCTATCTGCTGCGCGCGGTTTTCAAAGAATTTTTCGGGTATGGCCTTGCGCATAAATAGGGGTATGTCCGCCGAGAGCACGGCCTCCTGCATAGCGTCCTTGCCCAAAAAGAGCAGCAGCAGCGAAACGGCCGCGCCCGCTATGATGCCGGGCAGACCTCCCGCTATGAGCGCAACGCCCCCGCCGCCGCAGAGCAGCCCCACCAAAACCGAGATAATGGCGTTGATAAGCCAGCTTATCTCGTTAACCGCAAAGACCTTTTTCGCATCGAGCTCCAGCTCCAGCTGAGAGGCATCCAAGCTGCTCATGAGCGAGAGGGCGGTGTAGGGCACCGAGTACTTGACGCAGATGGGTATAGTCTTTTCCTCGAGCCTCGCCGCGACGGGCTTCATCCACTTCGCAACGGGCGCGGCCAGCAGCTCCTTGACCTCGTCAGAGCGCAGGTAGGCCGCTGTCGCGGCGGCCATCTCGCCGTCTATGTCGCCCATTTTTTCAAGGGCGCCCGTTCGCCATTTCAAAAAAACGGGCACGGCGGCGTTTTTGAGCACGGGTTCGACGAGCGTGTCC
>JAUNBN010000131.1 GCA_030527085.1 Oscillospiraceae bacterium | reverse complement strand
TCCTTAGCGCCCAAAGAGTGAAACTCCTTAAGGCAGCTTAAGCCCCCGAGGCCGGAGTCGAAAATGCCTACCGGTCTTGTGTCCATATCAGCCGAGCTCGAGGGCGAGCTCAAACAGGCGGTCGAGCAGTTCGGAATAGCTTATGCCGGAGGCCTCGAACATTTGAGCGTACATGCTGATATTCGTAAAGCCGGGTATGGTGTTGAGTTCGTTCAAGTATATCTCGCCGGATTCCGAATCCATAAGGAAATCCACTCTGGAAAGTCCGGCGCAGCCCAGCGCCATAAAGGCTCTCACGGCGGTTTTCTGTATAAAGGCCTGCTGGGAGGGGGTGATGTCAGCGGGAACCTTCGTTACGCTCTTTGCGTTGAGGTACTTCGCGTCGTAGTCGTAGAAGTCGTTGGCGGGGAAGATTTCTCCCACGAGTGAGGCTATTGGCTCGTCGTTGCCCAGAACGCCCACCTCCAGCTCGCGGCCCTTTATATTTTTTTCAATTATGACCTTGCGGTCGTGCTTGAAGGCCAAGTCGAGCGCGGCCCTTAAGCCGGCACGGTCGTAGACCTTGCTTATGCCGACAGAGGAGCCCGCGTTTGCGGGCTTGACGAACATCGGATAGCCGAAGCGCTCCTCCCAGTCCTCGGCGCGGCTGTCGAAGCTGTTTATCTCAAGGTCGCTTATCTGCGACCAGGGGGAGCGAGCGATGCCCATATGGTCGAGCATGGCGTTTGTAACAGCCTTATCCATGCAGACCGCCGAGGAGAGCATGGGACAGCCGACAAAGGGTATACCCGCGAGCTGGAAGAGGCCCTGTATGGAGCCGTCCTCGCCGTTGCGGCCGTGCAAAACGGGAAAGACAGCGTCTATATAAACCGTTTCGGCCCCGCCGTCTTTGAGCCTTACTATTCCGTGAACCTCCCGGTCGGGACTCACAAAGGCGGGAAAGTTGCTCTCGCAATCAATCCAGCCTCCGCTTTCTATATCCTCGGGAGAGGCAGAGGTTTCGAGCCAGCGCCCGCTCTTGCTTATCCCTATTTTTACAGCCTCATATCTGTTTTTATCCAAATTCCTCAAAACCGAGGCCGCCGACTTCAGCGAGACCTCGTGTTCGCTTGAAACTCCTCCGAAGATGATGGCTACCTTTTTTTTCATGATAAAAACGCTCCTCGCCGTATTCTTTCAGCTAATTATATTACCATATATTCGTAAATAATGAAAGGGTGACAGTGCTGAGGGAGTACCCAATTGCGTGTATTTTTTCTGTGTTTTTGAAACTTTGGTCAGCGGAATGTTCCAAGAGGTGTAATGCTCCAGTTCCCCCGCCGAAGACGGGGGAATCAGAGCGCAAATTCCACGCGAACGGGAACTCCCGGTGTTGAGGCGGCGCGTTTATTCTAGGCCTGCCTTTAATTGAATAAGGGCGGGTCTTATGATATACTTGGAACCGATGAAAAACGCGCTTTCAAAGGCAGTTAATAAAAATATAACCCCCCGCGCCTTCGCGGCAGCCGTCGTTATTCTCTGCGCGCTGCGGCTTTTTCTCACGGCCTGGCAGAAGCTCTACCTCTGCCCCGAGATAAGCATGCTCGACGATGAGCTGATGTATAAATTCGCGCAGAGCATTGCGGCGGGGGAATGGCTGGGTGAATACGGCTACCTCACCTTGGGCAAGCGCGCCCTCTATGCCGTCTGGCTGGCGCTGCTCAACAAGCTGGGAGTATCGGTGCTCTTCGCGGGACAGCTGCTCGCCGTGGGCGCGGCGCTGGCAGCCTCGGCAGCCCTGCGGCCGCTCATAAAAAACAGGCTGCACAGGCTCGTGTTCTTCGCCGTGCTGCTCTTTTCCCCTAACGCCTACGCCGATTTCACGCTGCGCGTCTACCGCGACAGCATATCAAGCTCTGTCACCCTCATTTTCTTTGCCTGCGCCGCGGCGCTTGTTCTGCGCGCGGGAGGGGAGAGAAACCGCCCGATCTTCCTCTGGGGAGCGCTGGCCGGCCTCTCCTTCGCCGCCTCCTGGCTGCTGCGCGAGGACGCGGCCTGGCTCCTGCCCTTTGCGGCGCTGGCGCTTGTTGTATCCTTCATTCGGGTATTAAAAATACGGACGAAGGATGCGGCGCTGAAGCTCTCGGCGCTGGCCGCCTCGGTCCTGGTGGCGCTCGCGGGGATAGGCGCCTACTGCTATATGAACTACTCCCGCTATGGCCGCTTTATCACCAGCGACCTCACGAGCTCCGAATTCACCGCCGCCTACGGAGCCATGACGCGCGTCGTCGTGCCCGAGGAGGACAGGAACCCGATAGTTCCCGTGCCTGCCTCCTCAAGAGAAAGACTCGCCGAGATATCGCCGTGCTTCGCCGAGCTCATGCCCTATCTCGAAGCCGATGACTTCCTGCGCTGGCAGAAGGACTGCGGCGGCGGCCTCATCGAGTATTCCGGCGGAGGCATCTACTGGGCCCTTCGCAACGCCGCAAGCCTCGCGGGCTATTACGAAAGCCCCGAGACCGCAAGAGCCTTCTTTGAAAAGATGGCAGATGAAATCAACTCGGCCGCCGATGCGGGGCTTTTGGGCGAGGTTCTGCCTAAGCGAAGCGGCCTCAACTCGCCTATAACCTCATATTACGTCGCCCCGACGCTGGAGACCTCTGTTGAAAGCCTTATAAGAGTAGTAAGCTACGGCTCTTTGCGCTGCGACCCGGAAAACAGCGTAGGCTCGGATTTGCTGCTCGACGAAATGGAGGACTTCCTCAACTGCGCCTGCCAGCGAGTGAGCTACGGCGAGACATCTTCGCCAAATGCAAACAAGCTCGTGTTCTGGGCAGTGAGCGAGACTGCGCCGGTCAGCGCCCTGCTGCTTACTGAAAGCGGCGAGCCCATACGCTGCCAGACTATAGCCTCCACCGCCGGCGATATCTACCTGGACTACCTGCAGGGCGGCGAGGATTTGCGCTATACCGCGGGCGCGCGCCTCACCCTTTATTACGAGAGCGAGGAAGCGCCGGTTTTAAGCCTCAGCGCGGGGGATAGCGCTCTTGAAATAGAGCTTTCAAAAACTGGGGAGATGTCCTCGCCCGCAAGCGAGGGCGGCCTCACTTACATGATAGAATACTGCGGCGAGGCAGGGGAGCCCTATAATGAATACGGCTTTTTGGAGCTCTGGCTCTACCGCCTTATGAGGCTTATCTGCTGGCTCTATCGCCCGCTGGGAATACTGCTCTTTACAGCGGGAGCCGCCGCCTTTGCCCGGTTTGTAATCGCGCTTATAAAAAAACGGATTCCTCGCCCGCAAGCGGGAGCCTTCGCCCTTGTCTGCGGCTTTTTAACGATGGCCGCGCTGCGAATCGGCATGATGTCCTTCGCCGATGTAAGCGCCTTCGGTCTCGGCGTTTACACTATGTATCTCGCCGCCGTCTATCCGCTTATTACGCTCTGGGAGTTTGGCTCCATAGCGCTTTGGGTGCACTCTCAAGAGCGTGTTTAATGCTCTGCTGAATACTTTTTTAAAACTCTGTATAAACCGAGGTGGAATTAATGAAGCTTATTTCAGTAGTGGTGCCCTGCTACAACGAGGAGGAGGCTCTGCCTATCTTCTACACACATATTATCGAGACGGCCGAGGAGATGAAGGACAAGGCTGAGTTTGAGTTTGTGTTTATCGACGACGGTTCAAAGGACAGAACGCTTGAGGTTGCGCGCTCTCTGGCGGGAAAGGACAAGCGCGTTAAGTATCTTTCGTTTTCGCGCAATTTCGGCAAGGAGGCCGCGATGTACGCGGGGCTCAAAAAGGCGAAGGGTGACTATGTCGTAATGATGGACGCGGACCTTCAGGACCCGCCCTCCTTTATACCGCTTATGTTCGAGGGTATTACCGCCGAGGGCTACGACTGCGTGGCCTCGCGCCGCGTTTCACGCGCGGGAGAGCCGCCCATACGCTCCTTCTTCGCGAGAATCTTCTATAAGCTTATTAATAAGATATCCAAGACTGAGATAGTTGACGGCGCGCGCGATTTCAGAATGATGAGCCGGCAGATGGTGGACGCCATACTCTCCATGAGCGAGTACAACCGCTTCTCAAAGGGCATTTTCAGCTGGGTTGGCTTTGAGACGAAATGGCTGGAATACGAGAATATAGAGCGCGTGGCGGGGGAGTCGAAGTGGAGCTTCTGGAAGCTCTTTCTCTATTCGCTCGACGGCATAGTGGCCTTTTCTACCGCGCCGCTTTCCGTAGCCTCCTTTGCGGGTTTCGCATTCTGCGCCGTGGCTTTTATAATGTTTTTGGTTTATATAATCAAGGCGCTCGTTTGGGGAGACCCCGTCGCGGGCTTCCCGACCACCATCGGCATAATACTTATGATAGGCGGCATTCAGCTCTTCTGCGTGGGAATTTTAGGACAGTATCTGAGCAAGACCT
>JAUNBN010000130.1 GCA_030527085.1 Oscillospiraceae bacterium | reverse complement strand
AAAGGAATTTCTCGAGGGCAAGGGCTACGAGTTCGAGTCCGAGACCGACACCGAGACGGCGGTAAAGCTCATCGACTATTTCTACGGTCTGTGCGCCCAGCCCATAGAGGCAATCTCCCGCGCGCTGGCGCAGCTTCGGGGCTATTACGCGCTGGGCATACTCTTTCGCGACTACCCCGACCGCGTCTTTGCCGTGCGCCGCGAGAGCCCGCTTATCATAGGCTACGGCGAGGGCGAGAATTTCATAGCCTCCGACGTTCCCGCAATACTCGGCCACACCAAGCGCTACTCGCTGCTGGATACCGACGAGATAGCCGTGCTTACCGGCGAAGCTGTAGAGGTCTTTTCCGAGCTGGGCGTGCCGGTTAAAAAGGAGATACTCACCGCCAACTGGGACGTGGAAGCTGCGGAGAAGGGCGGCTTCCCCCACTTCATGCTAAAGGAGATACACGAGCAGCCCTCCGCGCTTTTGGGCACTATAAACCCCCGCATCAAGAACGGCGTACCCGATTTCTCCCACGAGAAGCTAAGCGACGAGCTGCTCAAGGAGGCCGGGGCGCTGCATATAGTCGCCTGCGGTACAGCGATGCACGCGGGGCTTATAGGCAAATACGCCATAGAGCAATTAGCCAGAGTGCGCGTCAGCGTGGATATAGCCAGCGAGTTTCGCTACGCCGAGCCTATACTCGGGGAGAACGAGCCGGTAATAATCATCTCGCAGTCCGGCGAAACGCTCGACACAATTGCCGCAATGCGCCTTGCAAAACGGCGCGGCTGCCATGTTATAGCGATAGTGAACGTCGTCGGCTCGACCATAGCCCGCGAGGCCGATACCGTTATCTACACCTGGGCGGGGCCGGAGATAGCCGTCGCCTCCACCAAGGCCTACTCCGTCCAGCTCTCCATCCTCTACCTGCTGGCGCTCAAAATAGCCTATTTAAAGGGCGAGATAGATTTAAGAAGGCTCAAAGAGCTCACGGCAAGTCTGCTCACCCTGCCCTCGGCAATAGATAAGCTGCTGGTAGACACTAACGAGATAAAGCACATAGCCAGCCGCTATATGAACTGCGACGACTGCTTCTTCATAGGCCGCTCTCTTGACAACGCGCTCTCCAGCGAGGGCTCGCTCAAGCTCAAGGAGATATCCTATGTCCACAGCGAGGCCTACGCCGCGGGCGAGCTCAAGCACGGCACCATCTCCCTCATAACCGAGGGCGTCTGCGTAATAGCCATCTCAACCCAAACGCGACTGCAGGAAAAGCTGTTCAGCAATATAAAAGAGGTGAAATCCCGCGGGGCGCATGTGCTGCTGGTCTGCGACAGCGCGGCCATAGTGCCTGACGGCCTTGTGGACGACATAATCCGCCTGCCCGAGGTCGAGGACTTTTTCGCGCCGCTCGCGGCCATAGTGCCTCTGCAGCTCTACGCCTACTACGTCGCCGTGCTGCGCGGCTGCGACGTGGATAAGCCGCGCAATCTGGCGAAATCCGTTACGGTGGAATAAAGCGCCCGCGGCAGCGCAAAAGAAAACGAAGCACACCTGAGGGAAGCCCTCCGTCCTTTGGACGGAGGGCTTCCCTCTATGGCCGGCACACTTAAGGAGTAAGCTTATTTGAAGGAAGGACTCAATTAAAGCTTGTTTGGTACTGCATTCCCCCGCCGAAGGCGGGGGAATGCAGTGAAATAACGCACAATTGACACACTCTATTTAAGCATGGACTTGATGAACCAGACAGTCTTGTTGTAATTGCCGATATGGTCCTCCATCATCGCTACCAGGTCATAAAGATCCTCCTCGTCGGCGGCCGCGCGTATGGCCATGGCCTGCTGCTTAAAGAGCTCCAAATCGGCGAGGACTATCTTTAAAATCTCAGGGGAGCGAAGCTCCGCGGAATCGAGCTCCTTAACAGAGGCGGCGGCCAGATAGTCCTTCATTGAGGCCAGAGGCTGCTCGCCGTGCATCTTGAGGATTTCGGCCACCTCGTCGAAGACCTCGTTAAAGCTGTCGTAGAGGCTCTCGAGATACTCGTGTACGGGCTTAAGTCGGCCCCTACTACGTTCCAGTGCAGGTTGTGGAGCTTGACATAGATAACCGCGACGTTCGCGAGATATTTGTTTACCTCAGCGCTCAGATTTTTATTCATGGTGTAAACCTCCAAGGTTTTATATTTTAGTATGCCCCCTTTTTGGGAGCGCCCCTTTGACGGGGCCGGTCTATGTGCTTATCCTACCCGTTTTCGCTTAGGTTATCCGTGACTAACTCACTACCTGATCTGCGTTTGGATTACTTCCAGCGTCATGCCGAAGCGATCGTTTCAGACTGATTTAATATTGCGGCGATACTATGAAAAAACTATGAGGAGGGATTGATATGGGATATGTGTTCTGCCCGGCCTGCGGCACACAGCAGAGCGACTCGAACAGCTTTTGTACAAGCTGCGGAAAGGCCCTGAGCGCCGCGGCCGAGGCCGCTAGCTCGGGCTATACGAGCTGCGGGAGCGAGAGTGGGAAATACGACGTAATACTGCAAAGCTGCGGCGACAGGGTGGCTACTGCGGCCGAGATTATCCGAGACATCTGCGGCTATACTCTCGCCGAGGCGCAGGAGATAGTCAATAAAGCTCCGACCCTTTTGGCGCGGGATTTGACGCTCGAGCAGGCGCGCGCCATCTGTCTCAGCCTCAGCAACAACGGCATGAGCTCCAGCGCCCGCGACGCCCAGGGAGTCAGCACCGAGTACAGCGCCAGCACCTCTGAGAGCGCTGATATGGGCACAACGCTGCTCGGAGCGGGGGTCACCCTCGCCGCCGTGCTCGCTACTATAAGCGCGGCCAACAGGATTAAGCGTCCCGCCGCGCCTCCGCCGAGACCCTATGAGGCCGCGCCGCCCCGCCGCGAGAGACCGCGGCGCAATATGGCCGCGCGTGCCGTTCGCCCGACGGCAAAAAGAACGCCCTCCGGAGGCGCCGGACACAGAGGAGGGCAGAGCAGAGGCCCGACGGGCGGCCAGGGCAGGGGACGCTGAAAAAGGCGCGCGTATAATTTTTTCGTGGGGGCGGCGCGAAGGCACGCGCCTTTTCAGCCCGGAGAAATACTCCGTCTCTCCGATAAGCGCGGCCTTACCGGGAAGCATCCCTATTGCGCGGAATTTCATTGTATCACCCCCACCGCAGGCGCTATGTCATTTAGTTAAGCCGTGAAGGAAATTTAGTTATAGACCTATGTGTTCCGGCGCGGCTGTGCGTGCTTTTTAGGGTATTGCCCCCCGCCGAAGGCGGGGGGCAATACCCTAGCTTAAGGACATTGGCCGCCGGCGGGGGGTGATACAATATTGAGCGCTCTTTCAGACCATGTCATTAAGCGGAAGCTTTTGCATAAAAACCGGCGGCGGACAAAAACCGCGCCGATTATCTATACAGAATCCAATGGCGTAGGCGAAGCATGTTTTCCAAAACGCAAAGTGAAACGGGAGTTGCGGCTGCCGTTCTTCTTTTCATGCAATGCCGAAGAGCTCGCGCGCGTTTTGGGCTGTCTTGTCCAATACCTCCTGCGCCGTGAGGCTGCCGCCCTTGATTTCGGCCACGCGCTCGGCCACCAGAGCTATCATGTCGCTGGTGCAGGTAGTGCCGCGGCGCTGCGCGGGGGAGAGGTAGGGGCAGTCGGTCTCGAGCAGGATATGCTCCAAAGGGCATTCGGCCACGGTGGCCGTTTCTTTTTTTGAGTTGCGGTAGGTAAGCGCGCCGCCGAAGCCCAGGTGCATCCCGAGTTTGACATATTCGCGCGCCATTTCCGGCGAGCCGGAATAGCGGTGCAGTACCCCGCGGGGCCTGTATTCTTTAACAAAGGCGAACACTTCGCCGTGCGCGTCGCGGTCGTGTATCTCAACGGGCAGCTCAAGCTCGCGCGCGAGCTCGAGCTGGGCGCGAAAAACCTCCCTTTGCGTGTCGCGGTCGGGTTCGGGCCAGTAAAAATCGAGGCCTATCTCGCCTATGGCAACGCATTTCGGGTGCGCCGCGAGCCGCCTTATGCGCTCGAGCCAGCCGGTCTCGAGCTTGCCGGCCTCGCTCGGGTGAACGCCCACTGCGGCGTAGATTATGTCGTATTTCTCAGCCAGCTCAAGAGCCTTGCTCGAGCTTGCCTCGTCGCAGCCGCAGGTGATAATGCCGGTAACGCCCGCGGCGCGCTGGCATTCCATAAGCTCGTCCAGGAGGGGCAGGAAGCGCTCGTCGTCGTAATGGGCGTGAGTGTCGAATATGTTTACAAGCATTTTCGCTCCTTGTGTTTTCGTTGAAGTGCGGAAGTTTAAAGCTAATTGATAGGCTGGCTCTTTCGCTTCGGTAAAGTTCGCTCGGATGCAAAACATTCCAAAACTCTAAGCGGCGGGCGGACATTAAGCCTTATAATCCGTCTCCGCCGCTCATAAAATCT
>JAUNBN010000129.1 GCA_030527085.1 Oscillospiraceae bacterium | reverse complement strand
TGCATTCTGGACGAGATAGACTCCGCGCTCGACGAGGCCAATGTAGGGCGCTTCGCGGCCTACTTGAAACGAGTTGCCGAGCGCACGCAGATAATAGCGATAACCCACCGCCGCGGCACTATGGAGGCCGCCGACGTGCTCTACGGCGTGACCATGCAGGAGGAGGGCGTCTCCAAGCTGCTGAGGCTCGACGTGGAAGAAGCGCGGCTGGTAATAAGCAACTGAGGGCGCTTCGCCCTTTTGAAAGGATTAGCTGATGGGATTTTTTGAAAAGCTGAGCGAGGGACTCAAAAAAACGCGCGACAGCCTGGTCTACGGGCTGCGGGGCGAGAAGCCCGACGAGGAGTTTTATGAGGAGCTCGAAGAGAGGCTCATTCTGGCCGACGCGGGAGCCGAGACGGCGCTCGCGCTGGTCGGTGAGCTGAGAAACGAAGTCGAGAGGAATCTGGTTACCGACAGCGAGGGCGCGCTCGAGCTCTTCAAAAAAATCTGCGCCGATAAACTGAGAGCCGAAGACGAGCTCGACTTCTCCGGCTCGCCCACGGTGCTGATGCTCATAGGCGTCAACGGCGCGGGCAAGACCACTACAACGGGCAAGCTCGCTAATCTATATACCAAGCTGGGCAAGAAGCTCGTTATCGCGGCGGCGGACACCTTCCGCGCGGCGGCGGCGGAACAGCTCAGGGTCTGGGCCGAGCGGGCCGGAGTGGATATGATAGAGGGCGCGAACGATCCCGCGGCCGTGGTGTTCGACGCGGTCTCGAGCGCCAAGAGGCGCGGCGCGGATATAGTTATAGCAGACACCGCCGGCAGGCTGCACAACAAGAAAAACCTGATGGACGAGCTGGCGCGCATGACGCGCATAGTAAAAAAGGCGAGCGAAACCGCCGAGGTTCGCACGCTGCTGGTGCTCGACGCGGTCACGGGGCGCAACGCCGTGAACCAGGCGCGCGAGTTCGCAAAGGGGGCGGGCGTGGACGGAATAGTGCTGACCAAGCTCGACGGCTCCGCCAAGGGCGGTGCGGTGCTCTCGATAAAAGAGGAGCTGGGTATCCCTGTCCGCTTCATAGGTGTGGGCGAGGGTATAGACGACCTCGATCTCTTCGACGCGGGGCAGTTCAGCGAGGCGATGTTCGGATAATGACAAAAAAACAGAAATACGACTTCATAATAGCTACCAACAACGAGCACAAGCTCGGCGAAATACGCGCGGTGCTGAGCTCTGTCGGCTGCGGCGCTCGCTCCTTGAGGGAATCCGGCATAGAGGCCGACCCCGAGGAGAACGGCGCCACCTTCTCCCGAAACGCCCGCATAAAGGCCGAGGCGGTCTTTAAGGCGGCAGGCGGACGCTTCGCGGTGCTGGCCGACGATTCCGGGCTCTGCGTCGATTTTCTCGGCGGCAGGCCGGGCGTGCATACCGCGCGCTACGCGGGAGAGCACGGCGACAGCGAGAAGAATATGGATAAGCTTTTGGCAGAACTGAAAGACGTGCCGCAGAATGAGCGCTCCGCGCGCTTTGTCAGCTGCGTCTGCGCGCTGCTGCCCTCGGGCGAGGAGCTTCGCGCAACGGGCTTTGTTGAAGGATATATCGGATTTGAACGCGAGGGGGCGGGCGGCTTCGGCTACGACCCCGTCTTCAGGCTTCCGAACAAGGTGGGGATAGCCACGCTTTCGGATGAGCGCAAGAACGCCATAAGCCACCGCGGCAGGGCGCTGCGCAAGCTCGCATTCAAGCTGCGGGGAATTAAAAGAATAAAGGGGTACAGGCCATGAACGGCAAGAGAAGGGCGCAGCTCAGAAGGGCCGCGAACGGACTGAGCGCTATATTTCAAATTGGCAAGGCGGGAATAGACAACGCCGTGCTCGAGGCAATAGAGGGCGCGCTGGCGGCGCGCGAGCTCATAAAGATAAGCGTGCTCGAAAACAGCGACTACACGGCGCGCGAAGCGGCCGAGGAGGTCTGCGAGGCTCTGGAAGCCGAGCCCGTGCAGGTCATAGGCTCCAAATTCGTCATCTACCGCCGCAACGAGGAAACAGATTCCTACCCCGAGGAATAGGGCGATGAAGAGGATACTGCTCTACGGCGGAGCCTTCAACCCGCCCCACCTCGGCCACGAGCGCATTTTAAAGGCTGCGCTGGACTTCACAAAACCCGACATAGCTCTAATAACGCCCAGCCCCATCTCCCCGCATAAAGAAGCCGCGGCGGTGCCCTGGGGAGCGAGGGAGCTCATGTGCCGCTGCTTCAAGTCGCTGGACGCGAGGATAAAAATTTCCGGCCTCGAGCGCGCGGGCAAGCACGACAAGAGCTACACACTAAAGACCCTGCGCCGCATAAGAAAAATCTACGGCGGCTGCGAGGTCTTCCTGCTCATAGGCGGCGACATGCTCTTGAGCTTCGAGACCTGGCACCGCTACCGCCGCATACTGCCGCTTTGCACTATTGTCGCGGCGACGCGCCTGGGCGATGACAAGGCCGCGCTCGAAACGATGGCTAGGAGACTCGAAAAGCAGTCGAGCCGCGTTCTGCTCATGGACTACGAGCCGCTGCCGATGAGCAGCAGCGAGATACGCGCCGCATACAAAGCGGGGGAGGACCCCTCGGACAAGCTCACGGACTGCGTCGCGAAGTTTATAGAGGAGCGGGGCTTGTACCGCACCTGAACGGAGAAGAGATGAAAAAACACGCCTATATGATAATGGCCCATGGCGGCTTTGAGATGCTGCGGCTGCTCGTCAGCGCGCTGGACGACGACCGCAACGATATCTTCATACATATGGACAAAAAAGCCGCCGGCTTTGAGGAGGGCGATATCTCGAGCGCCGCACACGCCTCGGGCGTTTTTTTCCTGCCGCGCATCTCCGTGCAGTGGGGCGGCTACAGCCAGATAGACTGTATGCTGCGCCTGCTCGACGCGGCGAGCGAAAAGGGCGATTACGCCTATTTGCACCTCGTCTCCGGCACGGATATGCCGCTCAAAAGCCAGGACGAGCTGCACGAATACTTTGATGAAAAGCAGGGGACGGAGTTTATAGAGTTCTCCGCTCCTCGAGTTGACGAAAATACCCGCTGCCGCTTTTCCCTCTACCACTTTTTCATGGAATGGAAAAGCAAGGGGCCGCGCTGGAAGCGGCTTGAGGACAAAAGCCTTGAAATACAAATGCGGCTGGGCGTTAATCGCGCCGCGGACTCGCGGCTTCACTTCATGAAGGGCGCTACCTGGTTCAGCGTAACGGGGAATTTCGCACGCTTCCTTCTCGCCCAAAGAGGCGAGCTGCGCCGCCTTTACCGCCTCACAAACTGCTGCGACGAGGTCTTTATTCAAACCGCGGCCTACAACAGCGAGTTTAAAGACCGTCTTTTCGATAAAAGCTTCACGGCCGAGGGCTTCGGCAATCTGCGCTACACGCGCTGGGACGAGGGCTTAAACAGCCCCGCCGTGCTCGAGGAGGACGATATTGAGAAAGCTATTGAGTGCGGCTGCCTTTTCGCGCGCAAGTTCGATTTGGAAAGCGGCCTCGGAGCGCTCAGGCTCGCGCTGAAGACGCAGGGGCGAGAGGATCTTCTCCCTCGCTGAGACACAGTCGGGCAGAGCGTTTTAATGATACTGCGCCGAAGGCGGGATAAATGCACTGAAAAGCCGCAATACCGAAAAGCCCTCGGCGAAATATTCATAAAAGGCGTCGGAAATTTGGCTGAAACGACGTTTTTTATTTTTTTGCGGCTTTTGGGCGCTTTCTTATTGACATACTAGATATTGTGGAATTATAATTGATTTCGCTCCCCCAAATTCAATATTTGGGGAATATAATATATTAACCGGCGCGCGGCGCTGTGTGAAAGGCATAGGGTAAAAAGATGTTTAAGACTATAGTAAAGCGCGACGGCCGCGAGGTCGAATACAATATCGAAAAGATAGCCTCCGCAATTGAGAAGGCCATGAAGGCCGCGGGGCGCAACAATCCCGAGGAATGCCTGAGGCTCGCCGGGGTCGTCGAGACAAAGCTGGGCGACAGCTTTCAGGCCGGCAGCCCCAATGTAGAGGACATTCAGGACACCGTGGAGACCGTCCTCATGGACAACGGCTACGCCTTTGTGGCGAAGAAATACATCCTCTACCGCTCCGACAGAACGCGCCGCCGCGAGATGAACTCGCACCTGATGAAAATCTACGACGAGCTCACCTTTGCCGACGCGGGCGATTCTGACAAGAAGCGCGAGAACGCCAATATAGACGGCGACACCGCGATGGGCGTAATGCTCAAATACGGCTCCGAGGGCGCTAAGGATTATTACAGCAAGTATATTTTGAGCCGAAAGCAGGCCGAGGCGCACCGCGAGGGCGATATCCACATCCACGACCTCGATTTCTACACCCTCACCACCACCTGCTGCCAGATAGACTTGAACAAGCTCTTTAAGGGCGGCTTTTC
>JAUNBN010000128.1 GCA_030527085.1 Oscillospiraceae bacterium | reverse complement strand
CCTGCGCGGCTTTAAGGTCTTGCCCGTCAAAGTGCTCCAAAGCGCCGCATGACCCTTTTCCTCGTCCGCTATCTGCTGAAGCGTTGCGGCGTCCTTTTCGTTTTTAACCCTTTTCGCAAGTCTTGAATAAATATGGTGCTCGTCGATTTCGTTTTGCTGCATCGCGAGCACATGGCTCAGTTCCTGTTCCATATTTCCTCCATTAATAATACTGACTTCACTATATGACGACGGCTCGTTTCAAGCCGCAGCTTTCAAGCCACTATTATAGCATTTTCAAAACAGGCTTCAAGTGCCTAAGCGACAAAGAGAGCACCCCCCTATTGCAAGCTGTTATATTCCCGTTTAAACTGCTATAATATTAAAGTTTAAAGGGGAGGGAGATCCGATGCCGCAAAAAACCGTTGATAAAAAAAGAGTCGCCGTTGCAGTCAGCGGGGGAGTGGACTCCGCCGCCGCGGCGCTGCTTTTGGAGAAGGCGGGCTATGAGGTGGAATGCGTCGTAATTCGCTTTTCGGCGGCATCTGACAAATGCGCAGAGGAGGCCGAAGCTCTCTGCCGCCGCCTCTCCCTGCCGCTCAGCGTGGCGGATGCGAGACGGGAATTCGAGGAGCTTGTAGCAGCCCCCTTCTGCCGGGAATACTGCGCCGGAAGAACGCCCAACCCCTGCATGGTCTGCAATCCTTTAGTCAAGTTCGCAGTGCTTAAAAGAGAGGCCGAAGGGCTGGGCTGCGCCTTTATAGCAACAGGCCACTACGCGCGAACGCAGCGGCGGGACGGCTTTTACTTTCTGAGGAAATCCCTCTGCGCCGAGCGCGACCAGAGCTATATGCTCGCGCGTTTAGGGCAGGAAGCTCTCTCGCGCCTGCTGCTGCCTCTGGGCGAGCTTAAAAGCAAGGCCGAGGCCCGCGCCCTGGCCGAGGCGGCAAGACTCGATTGCGCGACTGCCGCGGACAGCCAGGAAATCTGCTTTATTCCCGACGGCGATTACGCCGAGTTTATACGCCGCCGCGGCCTCAAGGGTAAGAGCGGCAGCTTCATAGCGCCGGACGGCGAGGTTTTGGGTCCTCATAAGGGCACGGAAAACTACACTGTGGGCCAGCGGCGCGGGCTGGGCCTGAGCCTTAAAGCGCCGGTCTATGTTAAGAGCATAGAGGAGGGCGGCGACGTCAGCCTCGCCTTCGATGCTGAGCTCTATTCAAAAGAAATAGAGCTGAGCGATTTTTCGCTCAACCCATATTACGAAACAAAGGGCATTCCCGCGCGCTTGCAGGCCAAAATACGCTCTATGGCTCCCGCCGCGTCCTGCTCCCTCGAGCTTTTGGGTTTCGGGCGCGCGCTGCTGCGCTTTGAAAGCGCGGTGAGAGCCCCCGCGCCCGGTCAGACAGCCGTTCTCTACGAGGGCGAGCTTGTGGCGGGAAGCGGCGTTATTGAGAGGGCGCGCTAATAAGTATGAAAAAGCAGGAAGCTTAAAAAAGCTAGCTAAACTGCCGCAGGGAGGAACAAATATGATTCCATGTACGATAATTGTAAAGCCCCGCCAACACGGGGCTTTTCCTTTGAATAGTGCTTTCACCGCCTCACTTTTTGCCCAATAGCTCCCCGAGCGCGGCGGCGGCCTGCTCGCGGCGGCGCTTTTCCTCGGCCCTGTCGCGCTGAAAGAGGCCGTCCTTTAAAAAGACTATCATGCCCTCGCCGGGCTCGAAGGCAAACTCCGAGCGCCCTGCCCTTCTGCGGCTTCCGTCGTCGCCGATAAGCAGGGCGAACCCGTCCTTGAATACTTCCTCAACGCTGTATTTCATTTTTTAAACCTCGCATGTAACGGGAGCGTCTCATCAGCGCTGAAGCTTCAATCCGGCTTCCCCGCTTACGGCAGGGGAATACAACTTCAAATACCCGCATCCAGAGCACTCCAGGCCAGAACATTAAAGAACGCTATTGGAACGCCCTTGATGTAACGCTGATATTGACCCCGTCGCTCAGAACGGCCACATCGCCGTCCGTGTCCGTGCGGTAAAGAGCCGCGCCGGAGCGTTCGATTATATTCAAAACGTCCGTATCGGGAAAGCCGTACTGATTGTTGAGCCCGCAGCAGATTACGGCGATTTCGGGAGAGGCGGCGGCGTAAAAGGCTCCCGAGGTCGCGTCGTCCGAGCCGTGGTGCGCGATTTTGAGCACGTCGCAGTCGAGGCTCGCGCCGGAGGCCAAAAGCGTTTGCTCGCATTCGAACTCTATATCCCCGGTAAAGAGAAAGGAGCTCTCGCCGTAGTCGCAGCGCAGCACCAGCGAGCTGTTGTTGAGGTCTTCAAAGCCTCCTGCGGAGAGTACGCTTATCTCGGCCCCACCCAGAGCGAAGACCTCGCCCGGCTGCGCGACCGAGGCGGGCGTGCCCTTTTCGAGCAGCTGTCGTATGAGCTTTCCGTAGGTTGCAAAAGTGGGCGTTTGTTCGGCGGAATAGGAGGTCATAACATACTGCCCGACCTCGCAGGCGTTGAGGATAACGTCCATCGAGCCTATATGGTCTATGTGCGGGTGGGAGGAAAAGAGGTATTTTAGCTCGCTTATGCCCTCTGCGCCGAGAAAGGCGCTAATCTCGCCGGAGGCGTCAAGGTCTCCCGCGTCTATAAATGCGTTTTCGCCGCCGCAACTCAAAAAGATGCAGTCGCCCTGCCCGACGCTTAAGAAAACGACCCTTAAGAGCTCACCTTCAAGCGGCGTCTCGGTTGCGAGGCTCGCTTCCTGCCCTTCCCCTGCAAAACTGCTCTCCGGCTGCGCTTCTTCAGCAGTTGATGTCTCCTGCGAGGCGGTCTCGAGCGAGAAAAAATCGTAGACCTCTTTCCAGGTGAAGCTCTCGGTAACGTAAATGTTTATAAGCAGCCAGGCCGCCGCCGCAAGGCTCAGCACAAGCGTCAGCGACTGCTTGAGTATCTTTATAAAACGCCCCGCCTCAGGCATGAGGCTCAGAGGCCTCGGAGCTCGCGCTCATAAGCCTCTCCTGATACTGCTGGCGCGTCATTCTTACCTCGCGCGGACGGCTGCCGTCGGCGGGGCCGACAACGCCCATCTCCTCCATATCGTCCATGATGCGCGCGGCGCGAGCGTAGCCCAGCTTGAGCTTGCGCTGCAGGAGCGAGGTGGAGGCCTGTCCGGCCGCTACCACGAGCTCTATGGCCTGTTCGAGCGCGGGGTCGCCGTCCTCGCCTGAGTCGGCGGCGGAGTGAGAGTCGCTCCGCGCGGCGTTGGCCTCGGTTTCCCTTATAAACTCCTCATTATATGTTGCCTCGCCGTTCTTTTTCAGGTAACCAACAACGCGCGAGACCTCGGCCTCGCTCACATAGCAGCCCTGTATGCGTATGGGCTTGGTAGCGCCGACAGGCAGAAAGAGCATGTCTCCGTTGCCTATGAGCTTTTCCGCGCCGGAGCTGTCCAGTATGGTGCGCGAGTCCACCTGCGAGCTGACGCGGAAGGCTATGCGCGTGGGGATGTTGTTTTTGATGGTACCCGTTATAACGTCCACAGAGGGACGCTGCGTGGCAACAACAAGGTGTATGCCCGCGGCGCGGCCCATCTGCGCCAGGCGGCAGATGGAGTCCTCGACCTCATTGGGCGCGGTCATCATCAAGTCGTTGAGCTCGTCTATTATTATCACAATGCGCGGCTTAACCGAGTGCTCGGCGGCCTCGGCCTCCTGCTCCCCGCCCTCCTGCTCGAGCTTCTCCACGGCGGCGTTGTATTCGCCAATATTGCGCGCGGAGAGCGCCGCAAAGGCCTTGTAGCGCCGCTCCATCTCCCTTACCGCCGCCGCCAGCGCGCCAGAGGCCTTCTTTGGGTCGGTCACTACGGGCGTATGCAGGTGGGGCAGGCCCGCGTAGCAGGTGAACTCGACCAGCTTCGGGTCTATGAGCACGAGCTGTACGTCATCGGGTGAGGCCTTGTAAACGAGGCTTATTATTATTGAATTGATGCAGACGGACTTGCCCATGCCCGTGGCTCCCGCTATGAGCAGATGGGGCATTTTTGAAATATCGCCTATCCTCACCCTGCCGCTCAAATCCTGCCCCAGAGAGAAGGCGAGGGGAGAAGCGGCTTCCTTGAACTCGGGGCTCTGTATTACGGAGCGCAGCCTCACGGTCTCGGTTATCTTGTTCGGCACCTCTATTCCCAGTGCGGCCTTGCCGGGAATGGGTGCCTCTATACGCACGCCCTCGGCGGCGAGGTTGAGCGCCAAATCGTCCGCGAGGTTCACGATGCGCGAGAGCCTCACTCCCGCGTCCGGCTGCAGCTCGTAGCGCGTTACCGTAGGACCGCGTGAGTAATCGACAACCTTTGTGCTGACCCCGAAGCTCTGCAAAGTGCTCACGAGCCTGCTCGCCGTGGAGCGCAGCTCGTCCTCGGCGGCGGCGCCGCTCTTGGCCTTGGCTCTGTCCAGCAAGGAGAGAGGCGGGAAGCGGTAGACGTATTCGCGCTCCTCCTCGGAC
>JAUNBN010000127.1:1438-4526 GCA_030527085.1 Oscillospiraceae bacterium | reverse complement strand
CGCCGTATTCGTCCGCCAGACACCAGATTTCGCCAGCCGCGTCCCCCGCGAAGCTGTGGGGGACAAGCTCCCGCGGCCAGCCCTCCAGCCGCTCGGCCTCGCCGCCCGACGTCAAAGTATAGAGGGCGAAGCCAACCTCGCCGGAAGTCTCGTCGTATTCGTCCGCCGCAAAATAGACCGTGCCGTTTATATACACAAAATCTGTGTATCTTGCGCCCTCTGGCAACGCGAGAGACTGCGCGGAGTACGCGCGGCCACCTTCGGCGCTGACAAGCTCCTCATTTTCGCGCCCTATTGCGGACGGCGTTTCCTTCCCGCAGGCGGCCAGCGTGAATATTAACGCGAGTATAATTATTAAATATATTTTTTTCATGAAAATCACCCGTATTGTTCTGATAGATATATGCTCACGCGGGATTGGATGGTTTTTGCCGTCTCCTCCGCTGATTTATCTCCGGCGAAGTACGCGGCGGCCTCGTCCATTATTATTTCTTCCAGAGCCTTGTCAGGGGCGCGGAGGCTGCGGGCGGAGTCTATAATAGACAGCGTTTCGGCATTATCCCGCTCCGGGTCGTATATGACCGTGAAGATACCTGCGCTGCCGTAATCCGCTTTCACCTCTTTGCCTTCCGGGCGTATATCTCGGTATCTCTGGGCCTTGGCCTCCAGTGCGGCTTTGCTTATTGGGAAGCCGTTAACAACGTCAAGCTGATACGATTCCAACAGAAAACCACGCAGGAAGCTCCACGCCGCGTTTTTGTCGGCACAGGCAGAGGATATGCCCAGCGAGAGCGCGGGAACCACGGAGTTTCCACCCCCTTGTGACGAGGGAAAGCCGGGGGCGGATACCTCCGCGCCAAAGGTGCGAAAATGATCGGCGTCAGAAAAGCTATATACAGTATAGAAGCTGAATAGCTGCGCCCCGGCGCTGACGGCGTGCGCTTCGTATTCATAACCCGTCCCGATATTTTCCCTCACGTTCTCAGCAAGCTCAAGGACGGCGACAAACTCTGGCGAGTCAAAGGCGCAGGTTCCGCTCTCCCAGTCTATAAAGCTCGCGCCATAGTGCTCCACAACATACCGCAGAAAATCATCCCTGCCAAACCCGACATCAAACTGTGCGGCGTCAGGGTTTTCCGTCATTAACCGCGCCATATCCTCCAACGTCCATGTGCCGGAGGCTGGCAGCATATCGGCCCGCGCTATCATTGTCTGTATCGTAAACGAGGGCACAAGCGCCATGAGCTTTCCGTCATACTCGCTGGCGGCAAAAATACTGGACAAGAAATCAGCCCTGTCAAGCTCCGGGTCGGCCTCTATGTATGGGTAAAGGTTCTCCAGCAAGCCCTTTGCGGCGTACTGGGCGAAGGGCAGGTCATACAGCGAATATATGTCCGGCGCGTTGCCGGTTATTATTTCAGTGGCCAGGCGCAGCGCCCCGGCGGTATCGCCGTACTCACTGTTATATACGGAATAGTCAACCAGCTCTATCTTGACATCGTCGCTGCTCTCGTTGAAATCCAACACAGCTTGACGCACGCTCATCACATCAGTCGTGGCGAGACGCAGGGTAGTTACCCCTCCCGCTGGTGCCTCTTCGATACGCGCCAGTGAGAGCGTCGGCGGGACATAGTAGCCGCCGCTTTCATAGCTTAACACTATGGGTGTGCCATCTGAGAGGGCCCCGCACGCAAAGCCCGCGGATACGCCCATTTCTGTCAAGCTAAACAGCTTTGTCAGCGCGCCGTCCCCCGGATACAGAGAATATACCTCGCCGCCAATGGTCAAATAGAGCTTGCCGTCTGCGCCGCCCGCGAGGCCGTAGGCATCCGCATCCACGCTCTGGCTGTTGGCCCAGCTTTGGGCTTCGGCGTCTATCGCCTGAAGCTCATACACGCCATCGCGCGCAGAGCCGACGAACACCCGCTCTCCGGCCCGCGCCAGCTTGGGAGTGTCACCGGTACTAAGCTTGAACAATTCGCGGGGCGTATCGCCTGAGACGTCGAGGGCTGAAACGCTGCCGCCTGCTTTTGGATTGCTCCAGAGCATATAAAGAATCCCGCCGCTGTCAAAGGCAAGAGCCTCTGGATAGCCGCCCTGAGCGACGCCAAGGCTTGAAAGCTCCACCGCGAGCGATGGCTCTGTATTCCCCGGCACACAACAGTACAGGTGAGCAGCCTCGTCGTCATCCACGCCGAGCATCCACACATTTCCGTTCGCGTCCAACGCCAGCGCCGAAGCGCCAAAGGCTGGACAGACCGTGTCCCACGCTCCGCTTGCCGTATCAATGCTCATGACGTAAATACCGTTTTCCTGTGTTGCGAATACATATATCCGCTCACTGTACACATCGCAGTATGTAGACAGGTCGGTAATATTCTCCGGGCGCGTGATTTTTTCCAGCTTGAAGGATACCGCCCCCGCAATTTCAGCGTCCATCGACACTGGGGCCACAGCCTCATCAACACGAAGCGACATATCTTTGTCCCCGCCGCCACCGCAGGCCGAGAGACATATCAAGGCAAAAATAATTGCGCTGCTCAAAAATATCTTGTGCTTCATTTCATCCTCCGTTCCATTTGTTCTGCTCTTTTTAAGGAATTTTTTACAAGATGAGATTTTCGTCTCTACTATAAAGTGTGTTGAGCTTGACATTTTGTTGCTCAATTCTTAAAATAATTCAAATATGGACGTGTATAACCTGAAGCTTGCAGATAAATCCTGTGAAATGACTGATTAGTCACAGCCTGGGACAGTAGCGCCATTATAGGGAAAGGTGGTGAAGGCGTTGTCTGAGCATCCCGAAGTGTTCTTCAGGTCGTTGTACGATTCACAGTATGAAAAGATGATTAGGGTCGCATATCGTATGCTGGGCAGCATGGATAGCGCGCAGGATATGGTACAGGAAGCCTTTCTCCTGTCTTTGCTCCATCAGAACGAGTTGACCGTTCATCCTTCTCCAGAGGGATGGCTTATGATAACACTAAAGAATCTTGTCCAGAATGAACGCCGCAGGCATAAGAATTATATGGAGTTGCCGCTGGAAACTGTTGAAAATCAAACATGGCCAGCGCACGAGGCTCCGTTT
>JAUNBN010000127.1:0-1428 GCA_030527085.1 Oscillospiraceae bacterium | reverse complement strand
GCAACTGTCGGAGACTGATCGTTTGCTTTTGACATGGAGATTTGAATATCAGATTAGCTATCGTGAGATTGCGGACAGGCTTGGTATATCTGAAGCCGGATGTAGGAGCAGAGTGTCAAGAGCTGTCAAGCGATGCAGAGAGCTGTTGAAAGATAGTTGATTTATTTTATCTCTTATTGCAACGAAATGTGTTTCTCAAAACATACATAAGTGGAGGAGTACGGAAAGGGGGTCATTATGATTTTTCCTTTGGACAACAGCAAAAATCAACCTGTTAAACCTGTTTGCATGGATGTATCCGCAGATAGGCTTAGTTCCCTATCGGTCTCCGAGTTGGCCGACAATATGGAGCTTGCGTTGGATTACATGACCGAGGAAACCTATGATGCCGAGATAATCAGCGCGTATATTGAGGCAATGGATCACAAGTCGCCCATGCCGGAACACACCGACGCCGCCGCCGCATACAGCGAGTTTTGCCAGCGCATCGAGCCCATTGCCGCTGAAAGAACAGCAAATATAGACCGGCGCATCCCACGGCGTTTTTCCGGGCTGCACTATTGGGCAAGAGTTGGCGTAGCCGCCGCGGTGCTGGTTTTGTGCGTGTTCAGCGGTATGATAGCTGTTCAGGCTTCCGGCATAGATGTGTTTGGCGCACTCGCACGTTGGACAGAGAGCATATTTGTCTTTGTCGGTGTCGGTACGGGTGCCGAAGCTAATCTATCCTCCGAAAATGAGAATGTTCCAGAGGAGTACAAAGAGCTTCAGGTGATGTTGCAGGAGAGAGGACTACCTCTGTATGTTCCAGCTATCCCAGAGGAGTTTGCCGTAATAGAAAACGTACTGTATATCCAACCTGATACGGGTTTCATTCAAGCAAATATCTTGTATGAAGATGGTGAACGCTATATCGTATATGGTCTTGTTGAGCATAACGAACCAGGGAATATGTATTACGAAAAAGATGATAGCAATGTAGAAGTCTTTGAATACAATGGAGTTATGTACTATATTTTTGCCAACAATGGCAATACAGTCGCCGCATGGAGCGTAGATAGCCTTGAATACACCCTGTCTACCAATCAGTCATCTGACTTTCTGGAAGACATAATCCGATTTGATGATAATTGAGCATCGCGCGGGGATGGTCCACGCTATCGCGAAAAGTGGTCCGTCCTCGCGCAACGTTCAGGCAAGAAGTTGGAGATTAAAAAAGCAATAGGCACCTTTTTATAACGATACTAATATGTGTTTTTGCTATGGACAGACTGCATTTGCAGTTTCGAGATAAAACCGGCAAGCAGGGCAAGTGTATTGACACTTGCTTTTTTCAGGCCCTTCCGGGCCGTGAAAAACTGCTTGTTGGGGAGCCTCCCCAAACCCGGCACTTCGGGCCAAGTTGGCCCGAAGTTGGCCGCTGCGCGTCCT
>JAUNBN010000126.1 GCA_030527085.1 Oscillospiraceae bacterium | reverse complement strand
ATTTGCTGCGAGCAAATCTGTAAGCCGAGTTCTGTCTTGAGCGACAATCTATCTTGGCCGCGCGTCGCCGCGCGGCTCATGCCACGCCTCGGGACTCGCCGGGCAAGCTCAAACGTCCCGAATCGGTGTTGCTCCGGATAGGGTTTACAGGGCCGCGCAGTCGCCTGCGCGCCGGTGAGCTCTTACCTCGCCTTTCCACCCTTACCCGCCAAAGGCGGGCGGTATATCTCTGTTGCACTATCCCTGGGGTCGCCCCCGGCTGCCGTTAGCAGTTATCCCGCCCTGCGGAGCTCGGACTTTCCTCACGCCCAAGGGGCGCGCTGCCGCCCGATTTGCTCGCGGGGCAATTATACCACAGAAGCTCCCGCAATGCCAGTCTATAGGCCGGGAGTGTCCCGCCGCGTGGATTTTTCGCTGTTTTTCCCCGCCATCGGCGGTGGAAATACAGCATATTACACGCTTATAGGCCGCTCCCATATAGGCCGTTCACAGAATATGTGTTATAATTCTAAAAACAAAAAAACGGGGAGCTTGTTATGCATCCGTATTATGAACGCGCGCTCGAATTAAAAGAAGAAATAACCGAAAGACGCCGCTGGCTGCACGCCCACGCCGAAACGGGGGCCGAGCTGCCGCAGACGATGGGCTATATAAAAGAGACACTCTCAAAACTGGGCCTCGATTTCTACGAGGCAGAGGGCGGCGGACTGCTCGCGAGAGCGGGCGGGGGGCAGGGCAAAACTCTGCTTATAAGAGCCGACTGCGACGCGCTGCCCCAGCTTGAAGCGAGCGGCGAGGACTTCGCCTGCACAAGCGGAGCCTGCCATTCCTGCGGCCACGATATACACACCGCGGCGCTGCTGGGCGCGGCTAGGATACTTAAGGAAAACGAGGCCGAACTTAAGGGCGAGGTACGCCTCTGCTTTCAGCCCGACGAGGAGCGCATTCTCGGCGCAAAGAGTATGATATCCGCGGGCGTTATGCAGGGCGTTGACGCGGCTGTCGGCATACATGTGAACCTGCCCTTCCCGGCGGGAGAGTTCAACCTGCGCGCGGGCGGCTATCTCGCCTCGAGCGATATGTTTGAAATTATTGTTAAGGGTGTGGGCGCGCACGGTTCGGCGCCCGAAAACGGAGTTGACCCCATTTATATAGGGGCCAAGATAGTAGAGGCCGCGAGCGCGATAAGCGCCCGCGAGGTGAACGCCCTTACGCCTCTCGTGCTCACCTTCGGCAGCTTCAACGCGGGCGACGCGCCCAATGTGATTCCCGGCGAGGCCCGCCTTTCGGGGACCATTCGCGCCTTTGAAAGAGAGGTGCGCGACTGCGCCAAAAAGCGCCTTGAGGAGATAGCGAAGGGAATAGCCGCGAGCTTCCGCGCCGAAGCCCGGATTGACTGGCTTTCGGACACCCCCTGCGTCTATAATGACCCCGAGCTTACAGCCGAAGTAAAAGCCTGGCTCGCCGGTGGCTTCGGGGAGGAAAGGGTGCACGAGCGCGACTTGAAGCTCAAGGCCTCAGACGACTTCGCCTACTACGGCGAGACCGTACCCGCGCTGATGTTCCACGTCGGCGCGGGGCTGCCCGAGAACGGCTGCCTTTACGGTCTGCACAATCCCAAGGCCCGTTTCAGCGAGGACTGTCTGGCCCCCGCGGCGGCGGCGCTGGCCATAATCGCTCGGGAGTATTCCCGAAGCTGAAGGCGGCGGCTTTCAATGCAGCCGGAGATAATTTTCATACAACTAACCGGAGAAGAGATTTGAGCAGCCATAAATATAAAATAATAGCCGCCGACCTCGACGGCACCCTGCTGGACAAGTCTAAGAACATAAGCGACCGCAACAAAAAGGCCCTGCTCGAGGCCCATCGGCGCGGGGTTCATATAGTCCTCGCGACGGGCCGCCCGCCGCGCGCGGCGAGCTGGGTTTTCATGGAGTGCGGGATAGAAAGCGGCATAGTCCTCGGCTCCGGCGGGGCCTGCGTTGAGCTCTATCCCTCGGGCGAAAAGCTCTACGAGGCCGTCTTTGCCGACAGCGGCGTTATGCCCGAAGTCATACGCTACAGCCGCGAAAGGGATTTCTTCTGCTTCGGCATGTGCGGCTCGGACTACTACTACGAGCGCCGCGGCCCCTCGGAGGACTTCATAATCAATTATATGAAGTACGCGGGCGTTTTCGGAGACCTGCTCGAGGCCGGAGTCGAGTTCAACAAGAGCGACCTTCTGGTGGACGAGAGCGTTCAGGAGGAGGTGCTGCGCGAGCTTGGGGCCTCGCTCGAGGGCCGCGCGGAGCTCTATTTGGCCGACCGCGGCGTTATAGACGTAAACCCCGTAGGGGTCGATAAGGGCGCGGCGCTTATAAAAATAGCCGGCTACCTGGGCTGCAAAACAGAGGATGTCATAGCCTTCGGCGACACGGCCAACGACGTTTCGATGCTCAAAACGGCGGGCCTGGGCGTCTGCATGGCCAACGGAATGTCCGAGGCGCTCGCTGCCGCCGACATGAGAGCCCCCTCAAACGAGGAGAGCGGCGTGGGCAGGGTTATAGAGCGCTTTGTTTTGAACGGCTAGGCCGCAATTCGGGAGTGTTCCTTTTGCGTGCTTTTCCGCTGTCTTTCTCCCGCAAAGGCGGGGAAAGACAGCGGCGTACCCGCTTTTGGGGCGCTACATGCGATTCGACAGTTTACACAAAATTCACATTGTTATATTGTGCGACTTGACAGGGTAAGGTATAATATTAAGCAGAGGGAATACATATAGAGAACGGCGCTCGAGCACCGCGCCCTCCAAGCTTTAAGAAAGGAGAAAACGCAGATGCGTGAACTGATAAAGAAAGAGCTTCCGCCCAGCGAAAAGAAGAAGAACATAGCGCTCATAGCGCACGACAACTTCAAGGGCGCGCTCATAGATTGGTGCCAGAGGCACAAGCACATTCTCGAGCAGCATTTTCTGGTCGGTACCGGTACCACGGCGCGTCTCATCTCAGAGAATACCCTGCTTCCGGTTAAGGCCTTTAAGAGCGGCCCGCTCGGAGGCGACCAGCAGATAGGCGCGCGAGTGGTGGACGGCAAGGTCGACATGATAATCTTCTTCTCCGACCCGCTCTCGGCTCATCCGCACGACCCGGACGTAAAGGCCCTGCTTCGCATAGCGCAGGTTTACGACATACCGATAGCCAACAACGAGGCTACGGCGGACTTCATAATCACCTCGCCGCTGATGGACGAAAAAATACCCCGCTCGGCTCTGGAGTTTAAGTAAAGCTTCGAGCCGGGTCTTTTTTTGTTTGCGGCGGTTCTTGCATATGCTTCCCCAGTCGAAGGCGGGGGAAGCGCTCTGAATGACAATGGGCCGGAAGTGAGGAGAATACAGTGCAGAAGCGCGAGCTGCGGCGTTCCCCTTTGAACAGGCGCTTCTTAAAAGGGTATTAGTGTGGTATAATTCCCTCAAAGCAAGGGCGCGCGGGCCTTTGAGCGAAAGCGCTGTCAGTAGTTCAGTTCGGGTGGCCCGACCCGGCCAAGCTAGAGCGTATCCGCAATCAACTGAGAGATTTCTGGAAGAAGCAAAGCGAGCAGGTCGAAGCCTCGAAAGAATAGGGAATTCCGAATCTCTTATTCTTCGGTTTCAGATGAAAGTCTTAGCGAGAATACGACCTTAAAAAACCGCGCTTTTTATTGCGCGCGCTTTAAGAGACAGGGGAGATGAGCACATGACCTTTTACGAATGCTACGAGAAGCGGCGAGACGCGCTTTTTGCTCGCCTGAGCTCCGCCAAGAGCCTTTCTGAGGGCGCGGCGGCGCTCTCGGACGCGCTCGACCTCGTTTTGAGCGACTTCGCCTCGGGCGAAAAAGAGGAGGTCTGCGAGGCGGCTTCCTATATGGTGGGCGCTGTGAAGAACGCGCTGCCCCTTTTGGAGTGCGCGAGCGAGACGAGGCTCTGGGAGCGAAAGACGGGGGGCGGGGAAGCCAAGGCGAAAAAATGGCCCGCCGCGCTCTGCCTCTGCCTCGGCCTGGCGCTGCTTGCGGGCGTAATCTATGTGTTCTTCGCCGTAAATCCCGAGGTGAAGCTCGAGAGCAGCTCGCAGCTTGTATTGATGGGCCTTGGGCTGGCGCTCGTCTTTGTTTCCGGGCTCCTTTTCATGCGTGCGCCCAAAAGGGCGGGGGAAAAAACGCTCGAGCAGAAGGTTGAAGTCAGCTTGAATGCCGCGGACGCGTCGCGCCGGCTTTCGGCCGTCATGCTGCAAATAGATAAGAACCTCGCCGCCTTTAAGGCCGCGAGGCTGAGCGGGAGCCTTAGGGACGAGCCGCTCGCGCCCGAGGAGCTGGAACTCGTCTGCTCGCTTTTGGAGGGCGCATATTCGGAGGAGGGCGAGCTTGCCTCCGAGACGCGGCGGGAGCTCGGGCTCTATTTGAAGCGCAAGGGCGTAGAGCTGCGCGACTACGAAGGCGGCTCGGCGGATTTCGAGCTTCTGCCCTCCGAGAGTCCGGCTACGCTGAGGCCTGCGCTGCTCTACGAGGGCAGGCTTCTTAAAAAGGGTCTGGCCGCGAGCGGGGAGGATTGAACTCATGATAAAGCATTTCGGCTTTGATTTGG
>JAUNBN010000125.1 GCA_030527085.1 Oscillospiraceae bacterium | reverse complement strand
TCGCGACGTCTACTATATGCGGCTCCTTGGCCACGTTCTCCAAAACGGTCTGCCCCTCGGCGCGCACGGCCGCCAGAATAGCGTTTATCGTGGAGCCCACGGAGACCTTGTCGAAGAAAATCTGCGCGCCGTGCATGCCGTTTTTGCAGCTCACGTTCACCATGCCGTACTCAACCGAGACCTCGCAGCCCAAAGCGGCGAAGGCGTCGAGATGCTGGTTCATCGGCCGCGCGCCGAGGTTGCAGCCCCCCGGCAGCGGGACATGGGCCTCCTTAAAGCGCGAGAGCAGCGCTCCCAAAAAGTAGTAGGAAGCGCGCATGCTGCGCGAGAGCTCGTGCGGCACCTCGCAGGTCGTGATGCTGCGGCTGTCGATTATAAGGCTGTGCTCATCCGGAGCGCTCACGGCAACACCCAGGCTCTTGACTATGCGCGAAATGACCTCCACGTCGCTTATGGAGGGAATGTTTTCTATAACGCAGGGCCCTCCCGCGATTATGGCCGCGGGAAGTATCGCTACGGCGGCGTTCTTCGCGCCGCTTATATTTACCTCTCCTTCGAGGCGCTTGCCCCCGTTAATTACGAATTTCTCCAAAGCTCCGGCTGCCCCTTTGTCTTGTTAATAGAGGGTGTGTACCTATTGCGCGCTTTTCGTTGTATTCATCCCGCCGAAGGCGGGGGGAACCCCAAATACCCGCTTTTGGACCACTCCCTTAATAGACGCGCTCTTTTAAGTTAAAAGTCGGTATCAGTAGAGGAAGAGATAGGGGTCAACCTTCGACCCGTCCACTATGACCTCAAAATGCAGATGGCTGCCCGTCGAGTTGCCCGTCGAGCCCATGCCTGCAATTACCTCGCCTTTGTTCACGCTGTCGCCAACGGAAACATAGAGCTCGCTGCAGTGGCCGTAGAGGGTCTGCATACCGTTCTGATGGTCTATTATGATGTAGTATCCGTAGCCCGTGTCGGTCCACTGAGAAACCATTACGACTCCGTTGTCCGCCGCGTAGATGGCCGTTCCGATATTGGCCGCTATATCCACTCCATGGTGATTGCCCGAGGTGAAGCCGCGCGAGACGCGGTAGCCCGTGGCCGTGGGCCAGACGAGCTCGCCCGTTGCGACGGATATCTGCGAGGAGCCGTCCGAGCTGAGAGAGCCGCGGATTATCTCCTTGTTGACCGGCTCTTTTGTTATGGTGTTGGATATCTCCGTCTCGCTCACAAGCTCGCCGTCCGAATACTCGAGCTCGACTACTATCGTGCGCTCGCCGTTCTCGCCCTCGGTCTTGGTCCAGAGATAGCCCACCTCAAAGAGCGGGTTTGTTATGGCCAGCGTCTCGAAGGCGACTGTCTCGTAGCGTATCTCCTGTATGACGGTCTTGACCCTGAAAAGAGGCTCGTTCTGGGCTACGAGCAGTATCTTGCCCTCCTCGAGCGTCTCGTCCACCGGACCGTTGAGCTCTACGAGCCTGTCGTAGGAAATGCCGTTCAAAGCGGCAACCTCGGCCGCAAGCTCTCCGCCCTTGGCTATATAGTATATGTCGTCCGCCTCGTCCGACTTGACGACGGCCAGCAAATCCTCATAGGGCAGTATGCTCTCAGCGGGATAGACCCCGCTCACAAGCTCGACCTCACGCGCGAATTTGACTATGGCCTCGCTGCCCAGCACCACGGCCTCGCTTTGGTGGGGCGCCAGCAGGGCGTCCAGCTCGTCGGAGAGCAGCTCGCCCGCGGTGGTGGCTCCTATAAAGGTGCCGCCGACATAAAGCCCCGTCGCCTGGGCTATCTCCTCGCCGGAGACAGCCAGCAGCGCCACGGCCATTTCGTCCTGAGTGGAGACATTGCCCTCGGGCACGACCGTCACGCTTAAAGTAGCGTCCTCGCCCCAGCTCGCGGAGTTGTCACTCGCGACCATGCGGTTTTGTATTATCTTGCGCGCGTTGTCGTATATGGTTTCGTTATCGACATAGCCGACGGTCTGCCCGCGGTAGTTCACCTGCAGCGCGTAGTTTAAAGAGAGCATGGAGCTTATTACCAAAACGCAGAGCGCTAGGCTCGCGAGCGGCAGGAGCACATTGGCTATGCGCCCTATCATACGCTTGTTCCAAAGCCAGCCGTATTTGAAAAAGAGCTTCACTCTCTGCATCGTGTAGAGCGCGCCGCGGTCGGCGCTCGCCTTGATTACGACAAAGAGGCTGCGAAAGCTTCTGAACACCTTTTTAACGACAGCGAAAATGTCCTCGAAAAACTCCAAAAGCTTGTCGGAAACCGCGCCGAGCACGGCTCTCTGGCCGCGGCGGAAGGCCCTCGCCGCCCTTTTTATGCCATGGCGCAGCGAGCGCCAGGCGGTTTTGCGCGCGCGCTCGACTCTCGCGCCCACATAGTAGAGCGCGTCTCCGGCGGTGTGAGAGATATAGCTGCCGATAATGCTGAGGTTCGCCTTCGGGCGGCGGTGGGGTGCTATGAGGCCGGATTTTATTATAAAGGCAGAGCCCTTGGCCGGTTTGTTAGACATGGGCTAAAGCTCCCGGATTTAAAGCTGAAAAGCGTGTTTGTTTTTCAAGACGTACACGAGGCATTATACACCATTATTTTATACAATTCAACCTAATAAGGGCACGCTTCTTTGTGAAAACAATCAATAAGCGGCGCTTTGGAGCGCCCCGACTGCGCGCTTTCTTCACTTTGTTCCCTCCAGCTTTTGGGTCACTCCCCTCTTATCAGCGCCTCCTCGAGCCCCAGCTTTCTCAAGGCCGAAAGCATATCCTCCGGCAGCGCGGAGCGTATGAGGGTGAGTTTGCCGCCCTTAAAGGGCTCCCCGAACTCTATTCGCGCGCAGTGCAGCGCCTGTCGGCCTATGAGCGCGGATGAGCCTCCGTAGAGAGTGTCTCCCGCGAGGGGGCGGCCTATATGCGCCAGGTGTACCCGTATCTGGTGAGTGCGGCCCGTCAGCGTCTCGGCCTCTATGAGGCTGTGGCTGCCGCAGCTCGCGAGCGCCCTCACGCGCGTGGCGCTCGGCTTGCCGCCTTCGCTCACGCACCTTCTAATTATCGAACCCTCCTCACGGCCGATAGGCGCTTCTATCACGAACTCGCCCGAAAGCTCCCCCTCGGCGAGCGTCAGATAAAGCTTTTTCGCCGTTTTTGCCAGAAGCGGCGCTGCCAGGCGCGACTTTGCCGCCAGCACGGCTCCCGAGGTGTTTTTGTCCAGCCGGTTTATCGGTCTGAAAGGCCCCGCCTTGCCCATTATATGCTCGCGCGCGGCGTAGACGTTAGCGAGTGTGCCCTCGGGGTGGTTGAGCGTAGGGTGAACGGCCATGCCCGCGGGCTTGTCGTAGACTATGACCTCGGCGCTCTCGTAGAGCACCGGCACCTCTAAAAAGCAGGGAATAAGCGCTATCAGCTTCTCGGGGCACTCGAGACTCACGGTCTGCCCTGCCCTAAGTATGAGGTTTGTGTGCGCGGGCAGACCGTCCACCTTTATTGCGCCCTCTATGTGCTTGAGGGAGCGCAGGTGCGCCAGCGAGAGCCCGGCCTTCTTTCTCAGAAAGCCCGAGAGTCTCGCGCCCTCATCCGCTAAGGCTGTTTTAAACTCGTATTTCATGCCCATATTCTACCACAAGAGGAAAGCTCCTTAAAAGCGCGTTCAGCGCTGTGTTTCCTCAAGGTGGGCGAAGCACGGCGGCTGACCGCCTTCAGGCTGCATGCGCCCCGCCCGTATGGACGGACTCTTTCGCTGTTTCTCCCGCCTGCGGCGGGAGAAACGCGGCGGCAAATCCGCTTTCGGGACGACCACAGCCCCAATCACGCTTTAAAGCGCCCGCGCAGCGTCACCCGTATGGACAAATCATTAAATAATGAATATAATAAATCACCGGCGGTTATAAGGGAAGGCTGTCGCTTTTTGGCAGTCCCTATACCTATTATTATAAAAAGAGGGCTCAGAATATGACTGACGTCGCTTCGGTACTCAAAAAGGCTAAAAGGCTGCACTTTGTCGGTATCGGCGGCTCGGGGATGTTCCCCCTCGTTGAGATAATGCAGAAAGAGGGCTACGAGATATCAGGCAGCGACGTGCTCGAGGGCGGCATTATCGACTCCGAGCGCACCATGGGCATAGACGTGCACATAGGCCACGAGGCCTCGCTTGTCGAGGGGGCGGACGCCCTCGTCGTGACTGCCGCGCTCCTGGAGGGCAACCCCGAGCTTGAGAGAGCCCGCGAGCTCGGCATCCCGATAATAGAGCGCAGCGAGCTTCTGGGCTACGTCAGCTCGCTTTTTGAGCATTCAATCTGCATAAGCGGCACCCACGGCAAGACCACCACCACCTCTATGGCCGTCTCCATGCTCCTGCTGGCGGGAAAAGATCCCTCGGCGGTGGTGGGCGGCAAGCTCCCGCTCATCCACGGCTACGGCAGACGCGGCGCAAGCGAATATATGGTTATAGAAGCCTGTGAGTTCAAGGATACCTTTTTGCACCTTTCCCCCGACCTCGCCGTTATTTTAAATGTAGACGCCGACCACCTTGACTGGTTCGGCGACCTTGAGGGCGTAAAGTGCGCCTTTCGCGCCTTCGCCCTGCTGGCGAAAACCGCCGTGGTAGCCAACGCCGACGACGACAACACCCGCGAGGCT
>JAUNBN010000124.1:3649-4680 GCA_030527085.1 Oscillospiraceae bacterium | reverse complement strand
CCATGGCAGAGTTGTAAAAATAAAAGGGATTTGAATAATTGACGGTGTAGGTCTTGCCCTCGAATTCAAAGCAGGAGTTTTCAAAGGACACTCCGCTGATCTGAACGTCGGGGTTTTCCTCGGACCGGTGCCCGCAGTGGGGGCAGGAGAAGAAGCCTATGGACTCCAGATTGAACAGGCTGTATTTTATTGCCCGGCCGCAGATGGGACAGGGCAGGCTGACGTCGTAAAAATCGTGTTTTTCAAAGCTTTTTGAGTTGGGTGCGACGGAGTAGCTTACGCAGCGGTCCACGCAGGAGGCCAGGCCCTTGCTGCGCGGTTCCTCGTTGTTGAGGTAAAGACAGCTGTCTTTACCTATTGCGGAGGCGAGTTTGCGGTATATGAAATCCGGGTCGCCGTTGCGCTGCGCCTGATCTTTTTGCAGATTCGTTATGCCGATGTGGCGCGCCGGGAGCAGCTTATATATCGCCGGCAGGCTGCGCTCGTCTATCTCAAGTACGAGGCAGTCCTTGTTGAAGCGGCCGCCGAGGCTTGAGTTTTTGATCAGAGTGGTCGCGACGCCGCCCATCATGTTCGCGCCCTCGACATTTGAGGCGACGTGCAGCCCTGCGGTTTTCAGGCTGTGGGCTATGAGGTTCGTGGTCGTGGATTTTCCGTTCGTTCCGGTTATCATAACGGTCCTGTCAAGGTCTGTGCCGCGGAAATGGGCGATAAAATCGGGCATGAGCCTGACCGCGATTTTGCCCGAGTAGTTCGTGCCGCGATTTTTGTCGATAATATTTACCGCGAAGGCAATGAGCTTCGCTATCCACAGGGTAATTATAAATTTGATTTTCAACATGTGCGCACCGTCCGTAAGCGAAAAATGGTAGAATAGCCAACGACGGCTATTCTACCACATTTAGCATATTTAAGCAACAATCAGTAATTGATGACTCTCAACTCAAAATAGGCCTGCGGGTGAGCACAGACAGGACACAGCGCGGGAGCCTCGGCGCTGTCTACGATATGTCCGCAGTTGCGGCAGATCC
>JAUNBN010000124.1:2659-3639 GCA_030527085.1 Oscillospiraceae bacterium | reverse complement strand
CCAAACTACCTTTTCATTCTTTTTGAACACCTTTTCCTGCTCGACGTTCTCAAGCAGCTTGAGATAGCGTTCCTCATGCTCCTTTTCTATACGGGCGACTCCGCGGAAGAGCCGGGCGATGTCCGTAAAGCCCTCCTCGTCGGCCTCCTTGGCCATGCGCGCGTACATTTCGGTCCACTCCTCGTTTTCGCCCGCGGCGGCCGCCTTGAGGTTTTCCTCCGTGGACAGGATGGAGCCGCCGCACAGCAGCTTAAACCACAGCTTGGCGTGCTCTTTCTCGTTTCCGGCGGTCTCCTCGAAAATCGCCGCGATCTGCTGATATCCGTCCTTCTTGGCCTTTGAGGCGTAGTAGCTGTACTTGTTGCGGGCCATGCTCTCTCCGGCAAAGGCCTCCCAGAGATTTTTCTCAGTTTTGCTTCCCTTGAGTTCCGGCATAGTTATATCCCCTTTCAATGATATGGATTTGCTTTTATTGTATAGGAAAGACGCCGCAGAATCAAGTGCGGCGGCAACAATTTCGGAAAAATATCTCTGCGAGGGCTTTTCTCTCCGCTGGATTGACATTGCAAATTTTTTGTCAATTGACATTCGCCGCGCGCGATTATACAATTATTTGGGCAGGTATCGATTTAAATTAAAGGGGAATATGCAATGAGATTAATTGGAGTCAACGGAAGCCCCCGAAAGAACGGCAATACGGCGGCTATGCTCGACCAAGCGTTGAATGGAGCGAGGGCTCAAGGCGCGCAGACCGAGAGGATAGACCTGTACGACCTGAAATATACGGGATGCCGGAGCTGCTTTGAGTGCAAGCGCCTTGGCGGCCGCTCCTTCGGCAGATGCGCCTTAAAGGACGGGCTTACCGGCGCTCTTGAAAAGGCACTCGGCGCACAGGCGCTCATTGTGGCAAGCCCGATATATTTCGGGGATGTGACAGGCCAGACGCGCAGCTTCTTTGAGCGGCTGTGCTTCCCGAGCCT
>JAUNBN010000124.1:0-2649 GCA_030527085.1 Oscillospiraceae bacterium | reverse complement strand
GCTGTATTCCCCTGACGGGGAGACGGCCTATGACAGGAAGCTGGAGGTCGGCTTTATCTATACGATGAACGTCGAAGACCCGGCAAGGTATGACTATGACCTGCTGATGCGACGCAACGAGGAGACATTTAATGCGTATATAGGAGAGACCCGGACGATATTCGCGGCGGACACATATCAATTTTCAGACTACACAAAATATGCCAGCGGCATATTTGATCCCGAGCATAAGAGAGACGTGCGCGAGCGCCGCTTCCCCGAGGACTGCGCCCGGGCCTTCGAACTCGGAGCGGGCCTTGTGGAAGCCGCCCTGCGGCGCTGAGGCGGCATTGCACGCGGGCATTGGGGTGAAAGGAGAGAATAGTAATGGCTATTGACGTTAAGAAGCTGACGGTCGATGCGCTGCTGGAGCTGCTAGAGACGAAATCCCTTGCAAAAATCACCATAGGCGATATTCAGGAAAAGACGGGGATCAGCAGGCAGACCTTTTATAAATACTTCCGGGATAAGCAGGATCTGATACAGTATATCTACAAGACGAAGATACTGTCGAAATTCAAGGCGCCGGACGACTATAACTACAACTTCTCCGACGATTTTGATTCTGAGTTTGATTTTGGCGATTCGCTCATCGCCTGCTTTGAGGCCGACAACAAATACCGGAAATTCATGAAGCAGGCGATCCAACTCAACGGCCAGAACAATCTGCGCGATTATATGATAAGGCATTCGGAGGAATTTGACTGCATGTGGCTGGAGCAGATGTGCGGCAAGCCGCTCACGGATTTTCAGCGCGCGGTATCCAAATATCATTCCAATGCCAATATACAGACCAGAATAAACTGGATACTCACGGATTCGCCCCTGACGCCGAAGGAAAAGGCTCTGTTTCTAATCCGTCTGCGAACTATCAGCGTAGACGGCGTGATGGCAGACGCAAGCAGTGAAAAAGGTCCATGGCAGAAGGTCGTCGAGCGGCTTGAATTCATGGATTGAACATGAATGTATAATAAGCCTCCGCATGATTTGCCGTGCGGAGGCCTATTGATGGCTTTTTCCGGCTTGAGTCGCTTTTTTGTGTAAAAATATTGAGAAACAAATGTTAAATAGTTGACAAATTCAAGATTTTGTTCAAAATCTTTTTTTTATCCAGATTTGGATTATGAGGATTTTTTGTGAATTGATAAGGGCGGGCGCGCTTTGTAGAATTAATAACAAAGGAGGGGATAAACCCATGAATAACACAAATTCAATCGAAAAAGACAGAAGCGCGTTCCACGCAAAATGCGCGGTGCTCACAGTATGCCTGTGCTATGTTATCTCGACCGGCATAGCATGGAACACTTTCTCCGTGTATGCAGAGCAGGTAATCGCCGAATTCGGCATACTGCGGGCGCAGTTTACCCTGAACATGACCATCTTCAGCGGAGTCAACGCGATAATGACCCTCATCTTCCTTGGGCCGCTGGTCGAAAAGGTGGGGCCGACAAAGCTCGTAAAGATATTTCCATTTATTGGAGCTCTCGGCTTCGCCATTATCGCCCTGTCCAAGAGCCTTGCTGCGATGTACATCGGCGGCGCCCTCTTCGGTATTTCCGCATGCTGCATGGGCGGCAACATAAACAATCTGCTCATAAATGCATGGTACAAGAAAAAGGTCGGCAAGATGATGGGCATCCCGCAGACGGTCGGGAGCATAGTCGGCATCATTATGACAACGGTGTACGGAATCCTGGTCTCGAACCTCGGATGGCGCGTTCCCAACTGGATCACATGCGCGGTATTCATCATAGTCGGCGTCACCATAGCAGTTATCTACAAGGGCAGCCCAAAGGAGCTCGGCGAAAAGCCAATGTATGCCGATGAGGCCGGCGACGAGAACGCAGAGGAGCTTTACGAGGACGGCGTTGAATTCAAGCGCTCGGTCAAACATGTCAATTACTGGCTGCTCAGCCTCGGCGCGTTCATAGTCGCCCTGGCCACCTACGGCGTACTCGGCAACCTCACCCTGCTGGCGGGAGACGCGGGCTTCAGCGGCCTGGCGAGCACCGTGCTCAGCGTGGCGCTGGTGGCCTCTGCCGTGTGTTTCGTCCCCGCGGGCCACATAATAGACCGCTTCGGCTCACAGTGGCTTATCGGCGGCTCGATGCTGATCCTCATCATCGCGATCTTTGTTCTGCGTATGGAGAGCGTATCCCTTCCCGTGCTCTATATCGCAGCGGCTGCGGTCGGCGCCTCATACGACTGCGCCATACTCGCCCCCGGGCTGACCATAAAGCAGGCCTTCGGCACAAAGGATCTGGGCAAGAAGCTGTCCATAGTGAATGCGTTCAATTTCACGGGACTTGCTCTCGGGCCCACCGTGCTGGCGCTGTTTTACGACATGAGCGGCAGCTATGATCTGGGCTGGACGACATATATAATCCTCGCAGTCGTTTCCGCTGCGCTCACCTTTGTCGGCGTAAGGCGGGTCAAAGAGTAAACGTTCCGGAAAGTATTATCAGTTTTAATTTAAGGAGACAGTGCAATGAAAAAAACAATGACGGCATTTCGCCTCACAGCGCCCAAAACCACCGCCTGGGTCGAGGTCCCGGTGCCTGAGATCGGCCCGGACGACGCGCTTATCCGCGTGACCTGCGTGGCCCCCTG
>JAUNBN010000123.1:2470-4703 GCA_030527085.1 Oscillospiraceae bacterium | reverse complement strand
CCCCGCGGCGGGACACACCCTAAAAAGCAATATATTTCAGAGGAAACGCTTTGGAAAACATAATCGAAATTAACGATATAAGCTTCCGCTACGAGGGCGGGGAGAGCCCCGTGCTCGAGGGCGTGAGCCTTAAGGTCAAAAAGGGCGAGTTTCTGGCGCTCTGCGGGGCCAACGGCTCGGGCAAATCCACCCTCGCCAAGATGATGAACGCCATACTCCTGCCCGAGAGCGGGACGGTGAGCGTGCTCGGCATGGACACGGCCTCGGAGGAGCAGCTTTACAAAATACGCGAGCGGGTCGGAATGGTCTTTCAGAACCCCGACAACCAGATAGTCGCCTCCATAGTTGAGGAGGACGTGGCCTTCGCGCCCGAAAATCTCGGAGTGCCGCCTGAGGAGATACGCCGCCGCGTGGACGCGGCCATCGAGGCCGTCGGTCTGGGACGCCACAAGGGGGACACGCCCTCAAAGCTCTCCGGCGGCCAGAAGCAGCGCGTGGCCATAGCGGGCGTGCTCGCCATGCAGCCCGACTGCATAGTCCTCGACGAGCCCACGGCCATGCTCGACCCCTTCGGACGCCGGCGGGTGCTCGAAACGGTACACCGGCTCAACGAGGAGCTGGGCGTTACCGTCGTTTTGATAACGCATTTTATGGAGGAGGCCGCCACCGCCGACCGCATTATAGTTTTAAGCGAGGGAAAAATCGTAAGGGAGGGCGCGCCGCGCGAGGTCTTTTCCGACGCCGAGGGCGTAAGGGCGCTGGGGCTGGACGTCCCGAGGGCCACCCGCCTCTGCCGCCGCCTCAAGGCGCGAGGGCTGGATATTGCCACGGACATCGTGCTGCCCGCCGACTGCGTGAAGGCCATAGCGAGGCTCTTCGAGGAGGCGCGCCCATGAGCCTGATAGAAGTAAGAGATTTAAGCTATAAATACTCCGAGGGCCTGCCGGATGAAAAGACGGCGGTGGACTCTCTGAGCCTCAGCTTCGAGCGCGGGGAGTTCGTAGGCATAATAGGCGCTACGGGCTCGGGCAAATCCACCTTTATACAAACGCTCAACGGCCTTTTAAAGCCAACCTCGGGCGAGGTGCTGCTCGACGGTGTAAATATCTGGACCAATAAAGAGACGCTGCGCGAGTGCCGCTTCAAGGTAGGGCTGGTCTTTCAGTACCCCGAATACCAGCTCTTTGAGGAGAGCGTCTATAAGGACGTGGCCTACGGTCCCAGCAATATGGGGCTCGGCGAAGCCGAGATAGACGCGCGCGTTAAAAGGGCCTGCGAGTTCGTGGGACTTGGCGCAGAGCTGTTTTCCCGCTCGCCCTTTGAGCTCTCGGGAGGGCAGAAGCGCCGCGTGGCCATAGCGGGCGTGCTGGCGATGGACCCCGAGGTGCTCATTCTGGACGAACCGACCGCGGGGCTCGACCCCTCGGGCTGCGAGGAGATATTAAGCGAGATAGCCGCCTACCACAGGCAGCGGGGGGGCACTGTGCTGCTCGTCTCCCACTCGATGGACGACGTCGCGCGCCTGGCCGACAGGGTGCTCGTGCTCGAGGAGGGCAAACTCTTCGGCTTCGACACGATGAAAAACATCTTCAAGCGCGCCGAAGAGCTGGAAAAGCTCGGACTGTCGATACCGGCGGCGACTTCAATAATGCTCGAACTCAAGCGCCTGGGCTACGAGGTCGATACGAGCGTCTACACCGCTGCGGACGCGGCCGAAGAAATAGCCCGCGCGCTGGAAAGGGAGGGAAAGGCGAATGCTTAGAGACATCAGCTTCGGACAGTACCTCTCCGTGCCCTCTCCCGTCCACAGGCTCGACCCGCGAATAAAAATACTTCTCACGGTTGCCTTTATCGTGATGCTCTTCTCGACCGACAGCCCCTGGGGGATAGCTCTGAGCCTCATCTTCTGCGCGGTGCTCTTCGCGCTCGCGAAAGTGCCCCTTAAAATGATAGCGCGCAGCGTGAAGCCCATCCTGCCCATAGTGCTTTTTACTGCGCTGCTCAATATGTTCTTCATGTCTGGCGAGGAGCTGTTTTCAATCTGGAAAATAACAGTGACCCGCGAGGGCCTCTACTACGCCGTAATACTCTCGCTGAGAATAATCTGCCTCATAGCGGGCTCCTCCCTGCTCACCTACACCACCTCGCCCATAGAGCTTACCGACGGCATAGAGCGCCTGCTCTCGCCCCTAAAGGCTCTTAAGCTCCCCGTTCACGAGCTGGCGATGATGAT
>JAUNBN010000123.1:1208-2460 GCA_030527085.1 Oscillospiraceae bacterium | reverse complement strand
AGCCCTGCGCTTCATACCGACGCTTATAGAGGAGACGGACAAGATAATGTCCGCCCAGAAGTCGCGCGGAGCCAACCTCGATACCGGAAAGTTCACGGAGCGGATAAAAGCCCTCGTGCCCGTGCTCGTGCCGCTCTTTATCTCCTCCTTCCGCCGCGCCGACGAGCTGGCGCTGGCCATGGAGTGCCGCTGCTATCAGGGCGGCGAGGGCAGAACTCGTTTAAAGCAGCTTCGCCTTGGCACTAACGACCTCGCGGCCGTTCTGGTGTTCGCGCTGATGTTCGCGGCGGTGCTCCTGAGCGCGCGCTTTCTCCCCGCGCTGTTCTAATGCGAAACATACTGCTCACTCTGCGCTTCGTGGGAACAAACTATCACGGCTCGCAGATACAGAAGAACGCCCTGAGCATTCAGGAGGTCTTTCAGACAGCGCTTGAAAGGGCGCTGGGCACGCTGCCGGATGTAAAGCTCTGCTCGCGGACCGACAGCGGCGTTCACGCCGAGAGATTCTACATAAGCTTTAAGACCGAAAGCGCCCTGCCCTGCGAGAGCCTTACTTCGGCTGTAAATTTCTATCTGCCGGGCGATATAGCCGCGCTCGAGGCTCGCGAGGTTCCCGAAGATTTCCACGCGCGCTATTCGGCTCTTGAAAAGGTTTACATCTACCGCGTTTACAACTCGCGCGTTATGGACCCTTTCCTGCTCGGCCGCGCCTTGCAGTTCGCGCCGCATATAGATGAGAGGAAGCTTGACGGCATTTCAAAGGCCTTTGTCGGAACGCACGACTTTCGCGCCTTCTGCTCGATTAAAACCGATGCCGAGAGCACCGTTCGCAGCGTCAAGCGCTTTGAGGTTCGGCGAAGGGGCGAGCTTGTCGAGTTCGAGACGGCCGCCGACGGCTTTTTATACAATATGGTCAGGATAATGACGGGCGCGCTCTTGAACTGCGCGCGCGGAAAGCTGAGCCACGAGGAGATAGAGCAGGCTCTTACAACGGGCAGGCGCAGCAACCTTTTAGCAACCGCGCCCGCCTGCGGCCTCTACCTCGCCGATGTGCTCTACGAGCTTGAGCCGCAGACTAAACGGCAAAACTGAGCACACAAAAAACGGGTTTAACGCTCTATTCCCCGCCGAAGGCGGGGAATAGAGACAAAAACGCGCAATCGGGGAACGCGCAAAACGGAGCGCCCAAAAAACGGATTTAACGCTCTATTCCCCGCCGAAGGCGGGGAATAGAGACAAAAACGCGCAATCG
>JAUNBN010000123.1:0-1108 GCA_030527085.1 Oscillospiraceae bacterium | reverse complement strand
GGGAACCCCCGGCAAAACGGAGCCTTGATATATGAACGATGAGATAAGCGCCGCGCGCAGAAAGAAGCGGCGCAGATACAATTTAAAACGCGGACTCAGGTTTATTCTGGCCCTGCTTACGCTGCTGCTGGCTGCCTTTGCGCTCAGCTCCTTCAACGCCGCCACCTTTAAGGACACAGCGGACTTTTTTGTCAGCGTCTTTTCGCCCGCCGAGGGCTGGCCCGCCGCTCTGGGCGAATCAGAGCCCCTGCAGACCGAGACTTTGAGCTACGCCTTCGCGAGCCTTACGGACGAGGAGCTTATCGTGGTATCAAGGCGGGGGGCGAGGCTCATGAGCGAGCGCCATTCGCTGGTCTCGCCCTTTATAGCGGCCTCGGGCAACCGCATTGCCCTGTGCAACCGCGGCAGCCGCGAGGTTATTATCTACAACCGCAGCCGCGAGATTGCCGCCTTCTCGGCCGAGGGCGCAATAATCGACGCCGCCATCTCCGAGAAGGGCGCGCTGGCGATCCTTACCCAAAGCGAGCTCTACACGAGCGAGCTGGCTGTTTATAAAAACGGCCTCTATGAGCGCGCGATGACCTGGAAGGGCGCGCAGGGCTTTCCTTTAATGGCCGCCGTCTCGCCGGACGGCAGGCGCGCCGCCGCGGTTACCTTGAGCGTCAGCGGCGGGGTTTTGAGTTCGACAGTCACCGTTATAGACGTGCAGCGCGAGAGCGAGCAGAGCGCGGCGAGCTTTGAGGGCATGGTCTGCGAGCTCCTTCTCGAGAACGACGGCGGCTTTACGGCCATAACGGACTCGGAGGTGCTGCGCTTCAATTCCTCTGGGGAGCTTAGCGCGAGCTATGAGTTCCCCTCAAGCCTGCTTATAGCGCTGGACTGCAGCTCCTCGCATATTGCGCTGGCCTTCGGCGACAACAGCAGTCCCTCGATAAACTCCCTGCTCGTGCTGAGCAGGAGCCTGGAGCTTCAGGGCGAGATAGTCGGCTGCGGCGCGGTAAACAGCCTTAAGCTCTGCGGCGAGCGCGTTTACGTTCTGGGCAGCGGCAGGCTCACAGCTTACACTTGCGCGGGCAGAGTGATAAAAATTTACAAATCGGACATAAAA
>JAUNBN010000122.1 GCA_030527085.1 Oscillospiraceae bacterium | reverse complement strand
GGCCGAGATTGTTGCCTCCGTCAAGATAGAGCCCAGCTATAATATAGCCCTGTGCGTCAAACACTCCGCGGAAGGGCTTGGAAGAGTCGGAGCCGATAGGCGTCCAGTTAATGGCGGCTGTGGAGCTCGCCGCCGCGGCAAGGAGGATGTCCTGCGTAAGGAAAAAGGTCGCGCCGGCTGTATTAAGGCCGAGGGTGTTGACATATTCGGCCAGATAATACATCTCCTGAGCGCTTGATATGCTGTAGAAAGCACCGCTTGTGGCGTCCCTGCCGGACTCATATAGAGCGGTCATAGACGCTGTGGCGGTGTATATGCTGTCTGTGGGAAGGATATATCCGGGATATTCGATCGTCGGATAGCGTCCCGCCGTGCGGGCGACTGCGGAATCGGATGTATCGTACAGCCAGTCTCTGAACAGGTTTTTGTCGCTCTGGTTGCTTATCCATTCGTTAAGCAGGGTGATCAGGTCGTCCGTTTCCCTGCTGCTTCCTTCGTATACCGGCAGGGCCTTTTCGGTGAGGACCTCCGTGCTGGAGCTGGCGAAGCGGTATATGGACGTGCTGCTGCTGGAGTCTGCCAGGCCGAAGGCGCGGTCGGCGCTGTAGTATACGTAGTAGGAATATGTAACGGATGAGGAATCGCTCAAGTGCCCGGCGATGGCCCCGCCAGGGGCGCTGCCTGTGATGTAGCCGTAGTTGCAGCAGTTTTCAATACGTCCGCCGATGACGTTCGCGGCGATGCCGGCGACATATCCGTCGGCCGAGCTTCCGCTTACATTCGCCGCGTTCCAGCAGTTTGCAATGCGGGCGCCTTCAAGATTCACGGCTATTCCCGCGGCATCGGACGCGGCGCTTATGCTGCCGCCCACGCCGAGGTTTAAGACGGCGGCCTCCGCTCCGATGACATTGCCGAAAAGGGCGGCGCCGCGCTGATCCGTCTGAATGTTCAGATTGACGACGGCAAAGCCGCAGCCGTCGAAAACGCCCTTAAAAGCGTTCTGCGCGGAGCTTCCTATTGGAACCCAGTCGGCAGCTGAAAGCTGCTGAGTAAGGTCGACGTCGGTCGTAAGATAAAAGGTAACGCCCTCCGTCAAAAGCCCGCTGTTTACATAGCTGGCAAAAGCCATGAGGTCGGACGAGGACGAGATGTTATAGCTGCGGCTGGACTGCGCGGCTTCACCGCTGGCCAGGAGCTCGCTTGCAGACATCTCGGGCGAATACCCGCAGGCGTCAGCAGAAGCCCGCGGCAGCAGGCCGCCGGAGCACAGCAGACCGAAGACCATGACCACAGCCAGGACAAGGCTGATAATCTTTCGTGTTGCGGTTTTCATATCGATCCCCTCCATAGGACATAAAAATACATAATTAGAATATCACAAAACATGTCTAAGGTCAAATCAAATCAAGGCCTTTGCAGCCGGAGCGATTATCGACATAATGTGGTTGAAAACGTTCATCAATTGTGCTATATTTAAATAGCTTTAAAATATTAAATTACATTTAATAAAGAGCAGGCTGCTAAAATTTATTTCAGTTATGCGCCCGCAGGGATTTATCAAATATGAAAAGAAGAAAAAATAAACTGTTTATAATTCTCGCACTGCTTCTTGCCGCCGGCGCGGCTATATACATATACCTTACGCGTCCTACGGACATCCAGCTGGAAAACGACGTCCAGATAAGCATATGGTACGCCGATGACGACGTGCTTTGGAGCCGTCTTGACGGCTATGTCGAAGAGTATAATTCTACAGAGGGCGCGCAGAGGGGCATCAGCGTGGCGCTCAGAGCGTTCGGGAACAGCGAAGCCCTTGAGGAGGCGATAAGCGAAGCTGTCGATACAGGCGGCGGGCTTCCGAATATAGCGGTGTGCGATGTCAACATAGCGGCGACGCTGTACGAAGCGCAGACGCTCGCAGATGTGGACGGATATTTCGGAGCCCTGGAGACGGCGAACTTCGGCAGCGACTTTATCGCGGCATCAAGCGTCGACGGCAGGCTCATCGCAGTGCCGGTAGCCGCCGACACCGACGTTTTCATGATAAACACCCAAATGTATTCGGGGGATATCCCGTTTGAAAGCTTTGAGCAGCTTTGCGAGGCCGCAAAGCAATATTATGCCGAAACGGGCACAAGCTTTTTTACGATGTCGGATTACTCGGAGTTTTTTCTGACCGCCATGCTCCAGCTTGGCGACGAATTTGACGCGGAAAGCCCGCATGACACCAGCAATGAAAACTGCAAATACATATATAATCTGCTGGCGGAGACGGCCTACGACCGCGGCTTTACCACGGCCCAGGAGAATCCCGTGGCGATCTTTGCCAGAGGTGAGATACCAGCGGCGATAGCCTCATCGGCCGACGTTATGGCATGGGCGGACGAGCTTGACGCGGACAGCATGGTTTTTGCCGAATATCCCTGTATGGAGGACGGGCGGAAATCGTATGCCCAGCGCGTTACGGGCTTGACGATAAGCGCGGCGAGCACAGACGAGGAATATGCCTCCGTCCTGTTTATAAAGTGGTTTACTTCCGTGGAGAACAACTCGGATTTTGTAAGCGGAAGCGGATATTTGCCGGCCTCAGGCGTGCTGGACGCCCAGGCTCAGGGCTCCCGGCTGTATGAAAAGCTGACGGCGGCGATGGCCGAGGCTAAAAGCTCCGCCAGAATATGGACGAGGCCGGCCGACGCAGAATACGCAGAAAAAAGCAGGGTCTTTGACGGCGTTTTGCAGTCTGTCATGGATTCACTCAAATAAACGTATGAAAATAAATATATGAGGTGATAAAAATGGAAGGATTCAGAGTGCTCGAGATAAAAAAGAGCGTTTTTGAAAACAACGACCGGGAAGCTGACAAGCTGAGGGAGCAACTGAAAAAGGAGAAGACCTTTCTTTTGAATCTCATGTCCTCTCCCGGCTCGGGAAAGACCAGCACGCTCAAAGCGACTATAGCGGCCTTGAAGGACGAGCTGCGCATAGGAGTGATGGAGGCCGACATAGATTCGGACGTGGATGCAAAAACCATAGCCGAGACGGGCGCCAGGGTTATTCAGCTGCACACCGGCGGCATGTGCCACCTGGACGCGGGAATGACAAAACAGGGCCTGGATGGCCTGGGCACAGAGAATATCGATCTTGCGATACTTGAGAACGTGGGCAATCTTGTATGCCCGGCGGAATTTGACACAGGCGCCGTAAAAAACGCCATGATACTATCGGTTCCCGAGGGGCATGACAAGCCCCTGAAATATCCGCTGATGTTCTCAATATGCGACGTGCTGCTTATCAACAAGATCGACGTAATGCCTTATTTCGATTTTGACCTTGAAAAATGCAGGGAATACACTACCAGGCTCAACCCAAAAATAAAGATAATACCCATCTCGGCGAGAACGGGAGAGGGAATAGACGAGTGGACGGCCTGGCTGCGCGCTCAGGTAAGGGAATGGAACGCCTGATCGGTTCGTGCTGATAAATATGCGTAAAAGCCCAAATGCTTTCAGCATTGGGCTTTTGATTTGGTGAGATTTCAGGTTGGCTCGTAGGCCTTGCCAATTTCATTGCCGTCGGCGTCATAATCGATGCATTCCATGAGCTCCGGATCTACACGGCTCTGCTTTTTTATAGTCATGCCTGCGCCTTTATTATTGAACACCCAGATGTAGTTGTTCCAGGTGCCTGGGTCTTTCTTTCTGAAAACGGTGGTTTCGTTTAAGCGGCAGAATTTGGCGCGGCCCTCCGCAGTGTCGAGCAGATCGCCCTCGCCGGTGAAGAACAGCTCGTCGCTGTAGTGATAAGCGTCCTCTTCTTCGATCATTTTTTTTATATCTTCGTTTGCCATTTTCCGTCCTCCGATTATTTTTTCCTCATTATAACACCTCAATGCTGTGGGTTCAAGTGCGGCGTTCATATTAAGATTCACTGTTTTAAAACTTTTTATCCCGATTTATATTGACACATAAGCTTTTTTTGATAGAATATTGATAGGTAAAATTGGGAAAAGAACGAAAATGATGCTAAAATGAGGTGAAGGTATTGTATAATACGATAATTGTTGAAGACGATCTTATGGTATCAGCGATTTTGCAGAAGCAGCTGAGTCGTTTTTCTCAGCTGTCGCTTGTGAATACGTTCAGACGCGGAACGGACGCGCTCGATTTCCTGCAGGAGACGCCGGACGCGGCGGAGCTTATAATTCTTGATTACTATATGCCCAATATGAGCGGAATCGAGTTTTTGTCAAAGCTTCGCGAAACAAACAAATATATCCATGTCATTATGATCACCTCCGCCGACGAGTATTCGGTCATCCGTTCGGCGATGTGCAGCGGGATATGCGATTATATATTAAAGCCGTTTTCTTCAGCGCGGCTCGAAAAGGCGATAAACAGATTTGAGGCCGTAATGCGCCTGACCCGCCAACCCAATGTATGGACGCAGGACAGGGTGGATGCGCTCCTGAACCCCCACAGGCATTATTCGCCGGAGCTCAACTCCGGAGACGATTATAAATCCAAGGCCGCGAAGATCAATCCCACAACGCTCGCCGGCATCCGTGAATATCTCAAGGGCGTTGCGGGCGTTAAGATGCCGCTGCCTGAGATAAGCCGGGGCGTAGGGCTTTCCACAGTTACAGTGCGCAGATATATGAAGCATCTCGCCAGCCTGGGCGAGGTCAGTATAACGCTCGACAACAAGACCGGAGGGCGCCCTTCGGAGATAATTGAATATACCGGAACGGAGGAAATATGAAGCAATT
>JAUNBN010000121.1 GCA_030527085.1 Oscillospiraceae bacterium | reverse complement strand
AGGCACCGTTTTCTGGGCCTTTAAGGACGGCAAGTACATGCAGATAGTGAAGTCCATGTTTGCCATGTCTATTCGCGTCTTCCTCTGGAGCCTGCTGCTGATAGTCCCCGGCGTTATCAAGGCCTACCAGTACTGGATGGTTCCCTACATACTCGCCGAGAACCCCGGCATTGATAAGGACCGCGCGCTCGAGATAAGCACCCGCACCACCCAGGGCGAGAAGATGAACATCTTCGTTCTGCAGCTCTCCTTCATCGGCTGGATGCTGCTGGGCGCCATTGCCTGCGGCGTAGGCGTCCTCTTCGTGGGCCCCTACCCCGAGGCTACTTACGCCGAGCTCTACGCGGCGCTGCGCTACAAGGCCGAAAAGGAGGGCATCTGCCAGCCCGGCGAGCTCGGAGTCGAGCCCGCTCCCGCTGCTGTCCCTCAGGTAACTCAGTAAGCTTTAAATCGTCTCTTAAGCGGGAATGGCAGCGAGCTGCTGCTGTGTTATCCCCGCCTTTGGCCAAGGCAGCAGCGAGAAAAGCTTTTCAGGCTATATGCTCATGTGTTCCGGCACGGCTGTACATACTTTTCAGGGCGTATTCCCCCGGCTTCGGCGGGGGAATACGCCCTATCTTGATGACATTGTTCCTTTGGCGGGGAAAAACACCCTAAAATATTCGCTAATCCTTCGGCTGAAAAGCCGCTCAGGAGAACTCGACGGGCTCCGTATAGCTCACGGCCTGGAACACGTCCACTATCCTGAACTGCACGAGCGCCTTGGCCTCGCCTATATCCTCGTAGCTCACTTCAAGCTTGCAGCTCGTGGCCGCGGGCGAGCCCGAGAAGGCGCCCTCGCTCGAATAGGGCTCACTCGTTACCTCTATCATATCCTCCGTTACGGTGAGCGAGGCGCCGTAGGTGTAGCTGCCCTCGTAGTTGCCGCTTTTGTCGTAGAAGTCGGCGCAGTATTCAATGAGGTCTCCCGCCGCAAACTGAAGCAGCTCGCGCCCCACGGGCTGGTCAACTCCCGAATACAGGCGGTAGCCCGCGCAGTAGCCGGAGGGGTTCTCGTTATTCCAGTTGAGGATTATTTCTATATCAGTGCTCTCGCCGCCTCTGGTGAGCACGGCGGGAACATAGCCGTAGGAGTACCACTCCTCATCCTCCGAGCTCTCGCCCTCTATGTATATGCCGTTTTTGGAGCTTTCCATATAGAAGGGCACTATCTGACCCTCTATGGCCACCCAGGTGCCGTCGAAGGCTATGAGCAGGTTTCCGTCTTCTATGCTGAGGCTCTGGTCGGAGCCCAAATCCATGTAGGAGTCCTCCAAGTCTACAAGCACCTCCATGGTTATCCTGTCGAGGTCTATGTCCTCCCACTCCTCCTCCGTAAGCGGGTAGACCCAGGACTCGTGCTCCTCGCTCCATACGACTTCTATCTCGTTATAGGGGGCTTCGGCGTAGACGCTCTGGTATTCCTCTACCAGCTCGGGGTCGTACCAGGCGCTCGAGGAAAGGTCGGTCTGCTGCTCCTCGGGGCTTGTCTCGCTTCCGCCCAGGCTGGAGGCTACTGAGCTCTTGTCTCCGAAGCTCGCCTGCCTTCCGCTTAAGAGGGAAACAAAGCTGTCGAAGAAGCTGAAATAGCTCTCGCTCATGCCCACACGAGTCAGGGTACTGCGCGTTGCCGAATAGGCGCGCACGCCGACATAGGGGAAGTACATGGAAAGCCCGTTCGAGCCGCTCACCGAGCAGTTGTTGCGGTATTTCACGCAGCTTTGCACCGCCGCTATAAGCTCCTCGCTTCCCTCAAGGCCCGTGCGCGAGGCGAAGTCCACTATATCTATCATATCGCTCTCGCCGTCGTTGTAGGAGCGGACGGAGCGCAGGGCGTTGGTTATCGTTCTGTAGTCGCGCTGCTGCAGCGCCGCCTCGGCCGAGGAGAGGAAGCCCGAGAGCCGCTCGTAGGTATAGGGTATCTCCCGCAGCTCCACTACGGAAAGGGTGTTTTCGCGGCCGCTCTCGCTTATAAAGCTGTCTACTATGAGCTTGCCCAGCTCCACAGTTTCAATCGAGCTGTTCTCTACCAGCGCCGGCAGCCAGCCGTCGTACTTCCAGCCCTCGCCGGGCTCGAGCTCCTCGCTGGCTATGAGGTAGTCGGCGTGCTCCTCGAGCATATAGGCCGTCTCTACGGTACCCATAAGGCAGGCGTCGAAGCCGACGAAGTCGAACTTCACCCCCGCCTCGCTCAGCGCCTCGTCGATATCCGAAAGCGCCAGGCTGCCGTCGGGATAGAGCTCGTCGCTGCCGAAGCCGCCCGCCGTACCTCCGCCGTGGTCCCAGAAGATGAGTGAGTAGCGGTCGGCCGGGAAATTCTCGGCGCAGTAATTTACAAAGTCCGTTACGGTAGAGCTCTCTACCATGCTCACGCGCCCCACGTCCTCGAGCAGGAAGATGTTTTCCTCCGTAACCTGCCAGCGCTGTACCTGGCGCGAGTCTATGCCGTCAACATGCCACTGCGACGCGCCGCCGGTCTGGACTATAAGGTTCACGTTTCCGCCCACCTTGGAATAGTACATCTCCGCGAGGTCGTTTGTTGCCATACCGGCCTGGCTCTCGAGGTCCGAGCCTATCATATAGACCATAATAGTCGCCGCGTCCTCGCCCCCACCCTTAAGTACGGTATAATGCTCACGCAGCTCGCCCATATCAAGCTGGATTCCCTCTACGCCGCTCAAGGAGCCGCTGCCGGTTGAGGACTCCTCATAGTAGCCGCCGAAGTCGCTGAAAACGCCGAAAAACTGCGAGAGCAGCCAGAGCGCCGCCAGCACGAGCAGGGCGATTATTATAAATCTGAGGCAGCCCTTCTTTTTGGCGTTCCGGCGGGTATAGGTCTGGTAGGGGACGTTTGACTGGTTCTGGTTTTGCGGCGCCTGATACTGCCCCGCCGCCGTGTTTTGAGCCTGCTGCTGCGCCCCGCAGACAGGGCAGAACAGCGAGCCGTTCGGAATATTCTTGCCGCATTTATTACAGTACATAGTGGAAATCCTTTCAAGAGAAGCCTTGGACTTCGCGCCGCAAACGGACGCTAACCCGATTGATAAGATTATACAACAAAAAACGCGCAAAGAGAACCCGCGCGTTTTCAGAGCTTCTCCCGAGTGCGTATTTAACGCTCTGCTGCCCCCGCCGAAGGCGGGGGCAGCAGAGCGCAGTTTTGAACCAGCGCGTTTTCGGGACGCACCCTTTTTGCCGTATTGCCGCCTTCGGCGAGAAGCTAGAGTGCAGCTTTCAGACCGCGCGCGTTTTCGCAGAGCGCCATCGAAGCGGGTTCTGCGCCGCACTCCCGCCGCATCAGAGAGTCTGCCGCGTCTTCCACGCGAGAGGGAAACGCTGGCGGTTTCGATCTTTCGATTTCAAAAGCCGCTTGAATAGCGAGCCCCGCAGGTAATCCGGTCTATCAGCAGCGCCGCGCGCCTCGTCCAGAATATGAAGTAGAAGAGAATAACGCCGGCGACGTTCAGTATAAGGTCGTCTATATCGCAGGAGCCCTTTTGGAAGACCAGCTGCAAAAGCTCAATAAGGCAGACGGCCAGCGCCGAGCTCAGGGCCGTGCGGTACCACTTCCTCTGGCTCTCGAAAAGCAGCGGGAGAAAGAACGCCATAGGCGCGAAGGCCAAAAGGTTGCCCAGCATATTGACGGCGAAGTCCACGGGCGGCACCAGCCCCCTCGCAACTCCCCTTATGTAGAGCTTTATTGTCTTAAAAGGCGTGAGGTTTACGGAAGCGAGTATCTCCGAGAGCGAGGCCTCCGGGGAAAAGATAAAGCTGTTTTCCTCGTTGCGTCCGAAGGCGTCGTCAAAGAGGGTAAAGGTTAAAATAAGAAGTATATAAATAGCGAAGAAAGCCGCGAAGGTGCGGCGCATTATCATCGCCGCGCCATCGCCCTCGAGCGTCAGCTTCGCCCTTATGAGAGCGCCCGAATAGACGCCCGCGCAGCCCGCTCCCAGCAGGAGTATGCGCTCAAGCGGACGCAGTATAAAAGAGGCGTTTATTTCAAGCGCGAAGTACAGCAGAAAGGATACCGCTGCCAGCGCGAACAACAGGCCGGATAAAAAAATCTTTTGTGTCTTTTGCATAAACAGAACGCTCCCTTTTTGTTTAACTTTTGGGAAACGACCCGCTTATTGTACCACAGCTTCGGCCTTAAAACAAACTCCGCATTTCGGTAGGAAGTGCCCCTTTGCGCGCTTTTCGTTGTATTCCCCCGCCTTTGGACCACTCCCTTTCGGTAGGACGCCCCCGATTGCGCGGATTCTTCACTCGTATTTCCCCGCCGAGGGCGGCGGGAAGCACCGCATTGAACGCGCTTCAGAACTCTGCCAAGGAAAAAAAGCTTGACAAAGCGCTTTTCAGCGTTTAAAATCCATAGCAACAAACCGATGAACGAGAGTAGTAAGCGCAAAGCTTGGAGCCCCAAAGAGAGCCGCCAGTGCTGGGAAGGCGGCGGGCAAAAGCGCCGCCGAATGGACTCGCGAGGGCAAACCGAAAGAGCTTACCCCAAAGGTGGGCCTCAAGTAGGGGCGACGGGAGCTTCACCCGTTATCAGCGAAGAGCATATGGTCAAGTATGCGGCGAGTGGGCGCTGAAAGCGTCAATAAGGGTGGCACCGCAGGAGTTTAAGGCTCTTGTCCCTGTTTTAAGACAGGGACGGGGGCGTTTTTATTTTCCCCCTCCCTGAACACAAAACCCTTTGGAGGAGAAAAAATGAAAAAGACACTGAAAAGAACTATG
>JAUNBN010000120.1 GCA_030527085.1 Oscillospiraceae bacterium | reverse complement strand
AGGAAGAGTATGAGCATCTGGGGCACGAAGCCGAGCACGGCCCCGACGCCGCCGACTATGCCGTCCGCGATGAGGGAGACGAGCCAGGGCGCGCAGCCAAGGCTCTCGAAGAAGCCCGCAACGGCGGGTACCATTATCTCGCCGGAGAACACGTCGTTCGTCCAGGCTGTGACCCAGTCACCGACGGTGCTTATGGAGACATAGTACACTGTCCACATCACCACTATGAAGATGGGCAGGGCCAATATGCGGTTGGTTACTATCCGGTCTATCTTATCCGAAACGGTGAGGCTGCCGAGCCCCGAGCTTTTGGCAACGGCCTTTGCGACAAGGCCGCCTATCCAGTTGTAGCGCTCGTTGGTGATGATGCTCTCTGAATCGTCCTTAAGCTCGGCCTCGCAGCCGCTTATCAGCTTCTCTATCTCGCCGGCCTTGGCCGCCGGGAGATTGAGCTCCGTTACGACCTTCTCGTCGCGCTCAAAGAGCTTTACTGCGTACCAGCGCTCGGTGCCCCCGGACACCTGGCCGCTTATGGTTTTTTCAATGCCCGAAATCGCCTTTAAGACCTCGCCGGAGTAGACCTCGGGAAGCTTTGCGGCCCTTTTCGATTTCGCGAGCGCAACTACCTTTTCGGCCACCTCGGAGCAACCCTCGTTTTTGAGGGCGCTTATCTCTACTACCTCGCAGCCGAGGGCCTCGCCTATGCTCGCGGTGTTTATCCTGTCCTTTTTCTTTCTGACTACGTCCATCATGTTTACCGCCACGAGCACGGGGATTCCGAGCTCGAGCAGCTGTGTGGTAAGGTAGAGGTTGCGCTCTATATTGGAGCCGTCAACGATATTGAGTATCGCGTCGGGCTTTTCGCTCACGAGGTAGTTGCGGGCGATAAGCTCCTCGAGCGTGTAGGGCGAAAGGGAGTAAATACCGGGCAGGTCCTGAATAACGACCTCCTTGCCCTGCCCCTTTAAGTAGCCTTCTTTTTTCTCAACCGTTACGCCGGGCCAGTTGCCGACGTACTGATTGGAGCCGGTAAGCGCGTTGAAAAGCGTCGTCTTGCCGGAGTTTGGGTTGCCCGCGAGGGCAATTTTAATTTCCATTTAAAACCTCCTGAAAAAATCGGCGGCGTCCTGCCGCCTCAACTGACTTCTATGTTCGCGGCGTCCTCCTTGCGGACGGAGAGCTCGTAGCCGCGCACGTTCAGTTCCATGGGGTCGCCCAGAGGCGCTACCTTGCGGACGTAGATTTCAACGCCCTTGGTAATGCCCATGTCCATTATGCGGCGCTTGACGGCCCCCTCGCCGCGCAGCGCCACAACAGTGCAGCTTTCGCCCACTTTAACATCTTTAAGGGTCTTCATCGCTCGCTCCTCTCATATCATAATTCGGTTTGCCATGCTCTTATCGAGCGCGATGCGGCTGTCCATAACCTGAATAATAAGGCTGTCGCCCGCAACCTTCGAGATTATTCTGACCTTCTCGCCCACGACAAAGCCGAGCTTTGCCAGATGAAGGCGCATCTCGTCGTTGCCTGAGATTTTTTTGACCGATACCACGTCCCCGGGGCTCGCAAAGGTAATGGGCATCATCATGGCTCCTTTCGGTTAGGCGTCCCTAACCTTAGAGTAGAATAAGTTAGCGCAAACTAACTACCTCGCAGTTAGTTTAGCACCGCCGCTTCAAAGTGTCAATACTAATACTATACCTTAATACTATAAAAAATGCCGGGGAGGGCTTTTTGTGCGTGTGGATTCTTCGCTGTCTTGCCCCCGCCGCAGGCGCAATGCCATTAAGTTCGAGCGGCGAAAGAAGCATTTTAGCTATCAGTCCCTGTGCACCGGCTCAAACTGTGCTTGTTTTTCAGGGTATCTCCCCCCGCCGAAGGCGGGGGAAGAACACCCTGATCCAATGACTTTGGCCTCCGGCGGGGAACGACAGAAAAAAGGCGCGATAACGGGCCTTCCCCTTTGTCCGCCCACTTGAAAACGGCGCGCGAAAAACATATCATACACTTATATGGAAGAAGAGCGCGAAAACACTCTCAGAGGCACGGTTGAAAACGTGCTCTACAAAAACGAGGCCAACGGCTACGCGGTAGTAGATCTCGATGTAAACGGCGAGATGGTGACGGTCACCGGCTCGCTTTTCGGCGTCTGCGAGGGCGAGGAACTCACGGTTTGGGGAGCCTTTTCCAACCACCCGACCTATGGTGTGCAGTTCTGCGCTTCGGCCTGCGAGCGAGTTTTGCCATCCTCGGCCACCGCCATACTGCGCTACCTCTCCGGCGGCGCTATTGCGGGCGTGGGGCCGGTGTTCGCGCGGCGGATAGTAGAGGCCTTCGCGGAGAACTCGCTGGAAGTCATTTCAAAAACGCCCGAAAAGCTCTGCGCGGTAAAGGGTATCTCGCCTAAGAAGGCGAAGGCCATAGCCGAGGAGTTCAAGAAGATTTTCGGCGTGCGCGAGACGCTGGCCGCGCTGGCCGCGCTCGGGATAGATACGGACTGCGCGCTGCGCCTCTACCGAGCCTGGGGGGAGTCCTCGCCCGAGATGGTGCGCTCGAATCCTTACATACTATGCGGCGAACCGGCTGCGCTCGAGTTTTCCTTTGCGGACGCGCTCGCGGCGCAGATGGGCATAGAGGGCGAGCACACGGACCGCCTGCGCGCCTGCCTCGTCTACACGCTGCGGCGCAACCTGGAAAACGGGCACTGCTGCCTGCCCGCCGAAACCCTGAAAGACCGCGTCGCGGCCTTTTTGTCCGTCTCGCGCGACAGCGTTGAAATAGAGCTTTACAACTCCATAGACCGCGGCTTTCTGGCGATAGCAGTTATAGACGGCGCGGAGATGATATTCCTGCCGCCCTTTCTGCGCGCGGAGCGCCTGATAGCCGAAAGGCTGCTGCTCTTAAACTCCCTGAGCTTCCGCGAGAGCGCCGACGCGGATTCGCAGATAGACGAGTTTGAAAAATACAACGACATAAGCTACGACCCGCTGCAGCGCCGCGCCATAGCCCAAGCGCTTACCGGCGGCGCGGTTGTAATAACCGGAGGACCGGGCACGGGAAAGACCACGGCGCTCAAGGCCATAATAGAGCTCTGCGAGCGCTCGGGCGAGGAGGTGGCGCTCTGCGCTCCTACGGGCCGCGCCGCGAAGCGGCTCTCGGAGCTTACGGGGCGCGAGGCCAGGACCATACACCGCCTTTTGGAGGTGCGGCGAGGGGAGGGGGACAAGCTCGTCTTCGCCCACGACGAAAACGACCCGCTCAAGTTCGACGCGGTCATAATAGACGAGATGTCGATGGTGGATGCGCGGCTCTTTGAGTCCCTCCTGCGCGGGCTGCGCAGCCAGTGCCGCCTTATAATGGTAGGCGACTTCAACCAGCTGCCCTCCGTCGGCGCGGGAAACATTCTGCGCGACATAATAGACAGCGGCGTGGTCGAAACTCTTGAGTTCAGGACTATCTTCCGTCAGGCCGCCGAGAGCCTAATAGTGCTCAACGCCCACCGCGTCGTGGCGGGAGAGCCGCCGGACACAAGGACGCGCGAGAGCGATTTCTTCATGCTGGAAAAGAGCCCGCAAGGCGCGGTCAAGACCATCTGCGACCTCGTCGCTCGCCGCCTGCCGAAGAGCTACGGCCTCGACGCCATGAGCGACATACAGGTGCTAACTCCCTCGCGCCAGGGCCTGCTGGGCGTTGCCAACCTCGGCGGCGCGCTAAGGGAGGCCCTGAATCCGCGCGCGGAAAACAAAGCCGAAATCAAGGTTATGGGCCATCTCTTTCGCGAGGGAGATAAGATAATGCAGTCGCGCAACAACTACGATATCCAATGGACGCGCGACGGAGGCGAGAGCGGCTTGGGGGCCTTCAACGGCGATTTGGGTATTATTGAGAGCATAGACCGCCGCGCGGGAACCATAAGCTGCCTTTTCGACGACAGGCGGCTCACCTACACCGCCGAGACCGCCGTACAACTCGAGCCCGCCTACGCCATAACCGTACACAAGAGCCAGGGCAGCGAGTTTCCCGCCGTTGTGCTGGCGCTGGGAGACTTCTCGCCCAAGCTGAGCTACCGCAACCTGCTCTACACCGCGCTGACGCGCGCCCGCCGCCTGCTCGTTATAGTCGGCGAGGAGGAGAGGCTTTTCGCGATGACGGCAAACGCCCGCAAGACCCTGCGCTACACCGGCCTTAAGGCCTTTTTGAGGGGCGAGGCTTAATGAGCAAAGAAAAACTGAGCGAAATGCTCTTGAATCTGCTGTTTCCACCGCGCTGCCTGCTCTGCGGGGAGATAATACCTATTAAGGGCGGCTGCCCCGCCTGCCGCGAGAGCTTCCTCAGGCTCAGGCTTGAGGACGAGGACTGCGGCCTCGGTATTCTCGAGGAACAGAGCGGCGGGCTGCTGGACGGGGTCTGCGCTTCCTTTTTATATGAGGAGCCGATTTCCGAGGCCGTAGCGCGCTTCAAGTTTCGCGGCGAGAGCTGGCTTGCCGTGGATTTCGCGCAGTATATGGCGCGAGACTTCGCGCGCTGCTTTCCCGAAGCGGACTGCGCGCTCGCACTGGGCGCGCCCTCGTCAGAAAGGCGGCGCGACCACGCCGCCAGACTGGCGGCCGCTGTCGCGAAGCTGCTGGGCCTGCCTGGCGACAACAGGGCTCTTGCAAAGATAAGAAGAACCGCCAAGCAGCACGAGCTGGGCAGCGCCGAGCGCCGCACAAACCTCAAGGGAGCTTTTAAGGTGAAAAGCCCCGAGAAAGTGCGCGGCAAGAGCGTTCTGCTGGTAG
>JAUNBN010000119.1:2477-4787 GCA_030527085.1 Oscillospiraceae bacterium | reverse complement strand
CGTTGGCGAGCTTTATTGAGGAATATATCTTCGGCAAAAAGATGGTCTGGCTGAGCCACATCGCGGCGAGCAGCAGCAGGGTGAAGAGCAAAAACATTCCGAAAACGCGGCTCGCAAGGCCCGTCTTGCCATCTTTATTTTGCTTCGTCAAAGCGGTAGCCCACCCCTCTTATGGTAACTATGCAGCCGCCGTAGGGCCCCAGCTTGCGGCGCAGCAGCTTGATATGCGTGTCGAGCGTGCGGTCGTCCCCGTAGAAGTCGTAGCCCCAGACCTCGCGCAGCAGCGCGTCGCGCGTGAGGGCTATACCCCTGTTGCGCAGCAGGTAGAAAAAGAGCTCACTCTCCTTTAGGGAAAGCTCGCAGCGCGCGCCGTCCACGCTCACCGTCCGCGCGGCGAAATCTACCTCGAGGCCCTCGAATTTATAGACGTCCCGCTCCCTCGAAGCGCCGCTGGAGCGCTTTATAACAGCCGCGACACGCATCATCAGCTCTCTGGGCGAAAAGGGCTTTACGACATAGTCGTCAACGCCCAGCTCAAAGCCGTGAATGCGGTCGTATTCCTCGGAGCGCGCCGAGAGCATTATCACGGGAGCCTCGGAGAACTTGCGTATCTCGCGGCAGGCGGAAAAGCCGTCCAGCTCCGGCATCATTACATCTAATATAATTATATCGAATTTCTCCCGGCGGCAGAGCTCCACGGCCTCCATGCCGTCCGACGCCTCGACTACGGTATATCCCTCGAACTCGCCGTACTTGCGGACTATGCCCCTTATATTGGGCTCGTCGTCAACTATTAAAACTCTCTGCACAGCCCAAACCTCCCCTGTTTATATTAAGTATATTATAATCTCTTTGTCCACGCCTCTGCCAGGCTGTATTCCCCCCTTCGGCGGGGGAAATACAGCCTTAAACCCGTTTCATAATATTATAAGCTTTTTGTGAACTCGCTCTGAACACTGAGAGAAAATTGGAGCACCGAGATTGTATAACCCCAGCCTGGGGAATTCAACAGAAAACCCTCGCGCCGGGACGCACCTCTTCTCAGAAAGTTGTTCCTAACAAGTCTAAAATAGGTTATAATAAGCGGGAAATCAAGTGCTCTTTAAGGGAGGCTTTCGATGAGAGACGGTTTTTTGCGTGCGGCGGCACTCAGCCCCGACATAAGGGTGGCGGACTGCAAATACAATGCAAACGAGATAAAGAAGGCCATAGACGCGGCCTTTGAGCGTCAGGTTCAGCTGCTGGTGACACCCGAGCTGGGGGTGAGCGCCTACACCTGCGGCGACCTATTTTTGCAGAGCGCGCTGCTCGAGGAGGCCGAGCGCGGCATCCTCGAAATAGCGGCGCATACCCGAGGCAGAAATATAGTCGTCGTTGCGGGCTTCCCGGCCAAAAAGGACGGCCGCCTCTACAACGCCGCGGCGGTCATGACCGGCGGGGAGATTCTCGGCGTTGTGCCAAAGAGCGCCATACCCAACTATAGCGAGTTCTACGAGGCGCGCCACTTCTCGCGCGCGCCCGCCGAAAACTCTTATATCTTGCTCGGCGGCCGCGAAATCCCCTTTGGGACAAAGCTGCTCTTCCGCTGCCGGGAGCTGCCGGAGTTCACCCTCGGAGTTGAAATCTGCGAGGACCTCTTTATTGCGAACTCCCCCTCGGCGGGCCTCGCGCTCGCGGGCGCTACGGTAATAGCCAACCTCAGCGCCAGCGACGAGCTGGTCTGCAAGCCGCGCTTCCGCCGCGAGCTGGTTAAGATACAGAGCGCCAAGCTCGTCTCGGCCTATGTCTACGCCGGCGCGGGCGAGGGCGAATCCACCACCGACCTCGTCTTCTCGGGCCACGACATGATAAGCGAAAACGGCCTTCTGCTCGCTGAGAGCGCGCCCTTTAAGGACGGCTTCTGCGAGACGGAGATAGACCTCTTCCGAATAAGCGCCGAGAAGCGGCGTACAGGCGGGGTGCGAAGCGGGGGCGGCGAGTATGAAATTATAGACTTCGACCTCGAGCTTCGCGACCTCGAGCTTACGCGCCGCTTCGACAAGCGGCCCTTCATACCCGCAGACAGCGGTGAACGCGCCGAGCGCTGCGAGGATATACTGAATATACAAAGCGCGGGACTCGAAAAGCGGCTTAAACACATCGGCGCTAAAACCGCCGTGCTCGGCATTTCCGGCGGCCTCGATTCCACTCTGGCGCTGCTCGTTACGGCGAGAGCCTTCGACCGGCTGGGGCTCCCCCGCGAGGGCATAAGGGGTATATCCATGCCCTGCTTCGGCACTACGGAGCGCACGAAAAGCAACGCGCAGATAC
>JAUNBN010000119.1:0-2377 GCA_030527085.1 Oscillospiraceae bacterium | reverse complement strand
ATATCCATGCCCTGCTTCGGCACTACGGAGCGCACGAAAAGCAACGCGCAGATACTCTGCGAGCGGCTGGGGGTGAGCTTTGAGCTTATAGATATAAGCGAGAGCGTCCGCCGCCATCTCGCAGACCTGGGCCATGCGGGCGAGCCCGACACGGCTTACGAGAACGCGCAGGCGCGCGAGCGCACGCAGGTGCTTATGGACAGGGCGAATATGCTCGGCGGGCTGGTAATAGGCACGGGAGACCTCTCGGAGCTGGCGCTGGGCTGGTGTACCTACAACGGCGACCATATGTCGATGTACGGCGTGAACGCTTCCGTTCCCAAGACGCTCGTGCGCTACCTCGTCCGCCACGAGGCGGAAATCTGCGGCGACGGTGAGCTTTCCGCGGCGCTCTTGGACATTCTCGACACGCCTGTCAGCCCCGAACTGCTGCCCGCCGAGGGCGGCGAGATAAGCCAGAAGACCGAGGACATAATAGGCCCCTATGAGCTGCACGACTTCTTCCTCTACTACCTGCTGCGTTTCGGCTTCACGCCCCACAAGGTCTTGAGGCTGGCCGCGGCCGCCTTTGAGGGGCAGTATTCCCAATCCGAAATAAAGAAATGGCTGGCGGTCTTCCTGCGCCGCTTCTTCGCGAGCCAGTTCAAGCGCTCCTGTATGCCCGACGGGCCGAAGGTAGGAAGCGTGGCGCTCTCGCCGCGCGGGGACTGGCGCATGCCCAGCGACGCTGTTGCCGCGCTCTGGCTCGACGATTTGGAAAACTCATAAACCAAAAACCGGGAGCGGCCCAAAAGCGTGTAAATGCGTATTGTCCCTTTTTTCGGCGGGGAGTACAGCGAAATATCCACGCAAGGGCGCACTGCCCGAAAAAACGGAGGGCCCTGAAATGAAAAATAGCAAGACTTGTGCGGGGGCGGCGCTCTTAGCGGCGGCTGCCGCGGCGGGCTATCTCGTCTGGGAGAACGGCGCGCTCGAGCTTTCCGAGTTCACCTGCGAAAGCCCCAAAATTCCCGCGGGCTTCGACGGCTTTAAAATAGCTCTTATAAGCGACCTGCACGCGCGCTCCTTCGGGAAGAACAACTCCCGCCTGCTGGCGCTTTTAAAAAAAGCGAAGCCCGACATAATAGCGCTCACGGGAGATATCTTCGATAGGCACACCGAGCGCGGCGAGAGAGCTGCTCTCGCCTTTATAGAGGGCGCGGCGAAAATCTCGCCCTGCTTCTTTGTAAGCGGCAACCACGAGGCCAAGCTGAGCCGCGCCGTCTACAAAGGCTACATGGACGCTTTAAAGGGCGAGGGCGTGAGGATACTCGACAACGAGCGCGCGATCCTGAAGCGCGGCGGGGACGAGATAAGTCTTTTGGGCCTTGCCGACTTCAAAATGGACCCGCGCTCCTACGGCCGCGATATTCAGGTGAGCACCGATATGCGCCTGAGCCGCCTTAGCCGCCCCGGGGAGGGCTTTCAGATACTCTTGACACACCGCCCCGAGCAGCTGGAGGTTTACTCGCGCTGCGGCATGGATTTAGTCCTCGCCGGGCACACCCACGGCGGGCAGTGGCGGCTGCCCTTAATAGGCGCGGTCTTTATACCGAACCAGGGCTTCTTCCCCGCCATTTCAGACGGCAAATACCGCCTTGAGGATACGGCGATGATAGTCTCGCGGGGGCTGGGAGCGAGCAATATACGCTTCCGGGCCTTCAACCGCCCGCAGGTGGCGCTAGTGAGCCTGAAACGCGGCACGGAATAGGGCAATACTAAAGCATAAAGGCGGCCCGCTGAATACAGCGGGCCGCTCGTTCTATCTTCTCGATTTTAAAGCACGCAGTTCAAGAACTCGCGCGTGCGCTCCTCCTTCGGGTTGCCGAAGAGCTCGTCGGGCGTGCCCTCCTCGACTATGAGGCCGTCGCTCATAAAGATAACGCGGTCGGCTACGTCGCGGGCGAAGCCCATCTCGTGTGTTACAACGAGCATGGTCATGCGCTGCTTGGCCAGCTCCTTCATAACCGCGAGCACCTCGCCTACCATCTCGGGATCGAGCGCGGAGGTGGGCTCGTCGAAGAGCATAACGTCCGGGTTCATCGCGAGCGAGCGCGCAATGGCAACGCGCTGCTGCTGCCCGCCCGAGAGCTGGCGGGGGTAGCTGTCCGCCTTGTCGTTTAAGCCCACGCGGTCAAGCAGGCGGCGCGCCTCGGTTTCGGCCTCGGCCCTGCTCATTTTTTTTAGCGTAACAGGCGCCATCATGATGTTTTCGAGCGCCGTCAGGTGCGGAAAGAGGTTGAACTGCTGGAACACCATGCCGATGTTCTCGCGAACCTTGTTGATGTCGGTGCTCTTGTCCGTCAGGTTGTAGCCGTCTATTATTACCTCGCCGCCG
>JAUNBN010000118.1 GCA_030527085.1 Oscillospiraceae bacterium | reverse complement strand
CGCTGCGCGCCGGGCTGGAGCTGCAGAAACACCATTCTCTACGGGCATCGCATGAACGACGGCAGTATGTTCGCGGGACTCAGGAACTATTTTGATAAGAGCTTCCTTAACTCGCACCGCGAGATACATATATACACCGAGGGCTATCTGAGAGTCTACGAGGTATTCTCAGTCCATTACGCATCTGCTGGGGACGACAGCTACACCGTCGCTTTTTCGGACGGCGATGAGTACGCTCTTTGGCTCGAAACAATAGCGAGCCGCAGCGCGGTAGATGCGGGAGAACGGCCGGAAGCGGGACAGGACGTCCTGCTGCTTTCTACCTGCAAGGGCGGCGAAAACGAGGATCGCACGGTCGTGTTCGCCGCGCTCAGCAGGATAATTGCAAGGCAGTAAACAAAACAAGGGAAGGCAGGAACTGGTATGCGCAAACGAAAAATTGAACGAAGCGTGTTAAATGTACAAAGCGAGCTGCGGATAAGGGCTCTGAGCTGGAAGGCCGGAGAGCTCGGCGTAAGCTACGGCAAGCTCATCGGCAGCATGAAGCTGCAGGAAAAAGAAAGCGTAGTTGAGCAGTACCTGCAATACCTGAACAGCGAAAGCGGCGAAGCCGTGGCCGCGGGAGAATAGAAAAAAGGAGCGTACAGTAATGAACAAGGCTGAACTGGTACAGAGCGTGGCGGAAAGATTCGGCATAACGAAGAAGGACGCGGCGAGCATCGTAGATACAGTTTTCGGGGAGATAGAGAAAGAACTGGTAAAAAAGGGTCAAGTCAGTATAGCCGGCTTCGGGACCTTTGCAACGAAAGAGCGCGCGGCGCGCACAGGGAGCAACCCGGCTACGGGCCAAGCGGTCTCCATACCGGCCAAAACCGTACCCGCGTTTCGCGCGAGCCAGACTCTCAAAAAGCTCCTGGCCGAAAAGTAGGCCAATGGCGCGAGAGAGTATCCGTGTTCTCATAGTAGTATCCGACAGGGCTTTGTCGCGCAGCGTCTGCGAGGCGGTCGAGGCCGCGGGCTGCTCTTTCTACAGCGTGCGCGGGCGCGGCGAGAGCTTGGGAAAAGAAACCTCCTTTGACTGCGTGCTTCTCGAGCGCGCCATGCTGGACGAAGCCGTCGCGCTCTGCAGGGAGCTTTCGCAGCCCGTGCTGCTCTTTCCTCTGGAAAACGGCGAGAGCTTCAACGCGGCACAGATAACGCTGGCCATAGACAGTCTGAGGGCAAGATACTTCCTCGCCTCCCCGCCCAAACAAAAATCCAAACGCTCTATACGAGCGAAAGCGAATAGAAATATATAGATTCAAGGAGAAACATTCATGAACGCACCGAAGAAGTTGACCTGGCTTATAGCCTTAATTCTGGGGGTTCTCGGTATAGTCGGGAGCTTTACGGCGATACCCTTTGTCTCGGCCTACGCTTTCTGGTTCTTAGCGGCGGGCTTCGCGCTGCTGGCTCTGGGCTGCCTGTTTAAGGGGCTTTAAGCCTTAAAGCGCCGCGCGGAGGCCCAGGCATACGACCTCTTTGCGCGGCGCTTGAATTCTTACATAAGAAAAGAGAAAACAAATGATTTCAAAGGAAAAGCTCATAAAGAAATATGAGGATACTCCGGCAAGGGAGCTTGTAAAAGCGTCTATTTCAGCTTTGCAGGGAGTGTCGGAAGCGGACGCGGCAAAGATGAAGGAGGCCTTCGGGATAGACAACATCTCCGAGATGGCGCAGCTTCGCTTTTATAAAAGGGCGAAGGCCATAAAAGCTCTGGCCGGGGAGGACGGAAAATGAGAAAGCATATAATGTTTCTTCTTATAGGGCTCATGCTGCTAGCCCTGCTCGTTGCGGGGCTTAGGAGCTGCGACGGCAAAATGAGCCTGCCGCTTGCGGGAAACGCTGCGGCGCAGACGGATAACACGGATGAGGCCGACGGTGAAACGAGCCAGACCGCGGGAGAAGCCGGCGCTGAGAGTCAGGACGCGGGACAAGATACCGGCGAAACCGATGAGAATGGGCAGAGCGCGGAGATTGCCGCGACAGAGACCGAAGCGGCAAACGCCGCCGCAGAGGTAGACGCGCTCATAGGCGAGATAGGCGACCCCGTAACTCTCGAGGATAAGGCAGCCATAGAAGCGGCTAGAAGCGCCTACGACAAGCTCTCCGAGGAAGCGAAGGCGCAGGTCAAAGACCTTGCCTCGCTCGAGGCCGCGGAACAGGTTCTTTCGGAGCTTGAGGCGATTGAGGCAGATAGCGATGAAAGCCAAGATGAGAGCGCAGCCGGAGAGGCGGCCCAGACCGCGCCCGAAAACAGCGCCTCAGATTCTTCATATACCGTAGGCGGAACGGTGCTTTTTGGCGGCGGAAGTGTCTATGCTACTTCCGGCGACTCGCGCGCCGCTAAGGTCATAGAGGGCGAAAGCCTTTGTGAAGTAACCTATTACGCTGAAGACGCCGCGCATCCCTATCATCTTGTATCAACAGACGGCGGAGGGGTCTACGGCTGGGTAGACGCTGAAAATATCACGGAAGGCGGGCTGAAGTAAGGACTATGAAAGAGCATAAATACCTTGAAACACATAAAAACGCGAAAATAATGGCTATTGTGCTCGCTGTGACATCGGCCCCGCTGCTCGTTGGCGGCGCGCTGACGGCGGGATACGCTCACTCGCTTCTCTCAAAGCTGTTGCTCGTTCTCGGAGCCTGCGCTTCAATAGCCCTCGCCTGCTTTGTTATGCACTATCTGCGGTATAACGAAGGGAGCGCGAAAGCTAAGGCCGCTGTGTCTGCGCTGCACTTCTGCGCGCTGCACGCCGTCTTTACCGCGGCGACGCTTTTCAGCGGCGGCTTCGGCAGCTTTTCCTACGGAGTGCTCCACGCGGTATGCGACGGTCTGCTCGCGGCGCTGCTGCTCTCAATGATAATGGGCCTTTTCAAAAAAACATCCTGGCCCCTAAGCGTCATGCTCGGTGTGGCTGTGCTTTGCGTCTCCCTGCTTGCGGGGGATATATGGACGAGCTGGGTGCTGCTGGCCTTGGCGGCGGTCCTGGCGGTCTGCGCGCTTCTCAAAATGGGGCGGGAGCCCGGCCTGGGCATATACTCCGCCATTCTCTCCGTAATCTGCGCGGTATTGATTGTGTGCGCTCTTGTGAACGGCGGAGAGGCCGGACATATGTGGCTGCATTTCGGCGTTCTCTTCGCGGGTCTCGCTGCGGCGATCTTTGTCTTTGTACTTCAGCCCCGAAAGGTCAAGCGCAGCGTTGATGTGAACGAATGCGAATCCGAGGCGGTCAAAACCGTGCAGACAAGCGCTGATGAAGCCGAGAACGACTCATACGACCGCGAAAAATGGATAGTCAAGAAATACCATAAACTCTCGCCGGAAGAGCTGCTCTTAGCGCCGGTGGACGCGCTTTATGGTCTTTCCGAAACGGATGCGGAGCTGCTGAAATCCGCTTTCGGAATAAAGACCATAGGCGAACTTGCGGACAATAAGTTCTTCGCCTGGGCCGAAGAGATTGTCAAGGAAGCTGAGAATTAACAGGTAAACGGAAAAGAGGTAAACATGGATATTGAAAAAATCGTAAAGAGCCTTACGGACACGCTCAACAACGACGGCGGCCTGCTGGAGAGCTTCAAGGAGGATCCCGCGGCCACGGTCAAAAAGCTGGTTAATATGGATTTGGACAGCGAAACGCTCAAGGCCATAGTAACGGTGGTCAAGACCAAGCTGCTCGGAGATAAGACCGACGGCCTGATGGACGCGCTGGGCGGGTTGCTCGGCAAATAAGACCCTAACGGAGCAACAGGTGAAAAAAACTGCTTGAAAGAGAGGGTGAAAAAAGATGAAAAAGAGTCTGATGGACGAGCTTTGGGATGCGGTGAGATGCACTTACCTTTCAGACCTGAAAAGAGAGGAACACCGCCCTGTGCTTCATCACGCCCTTAAAGCTCTCGACTGCGAGGAGTATCCGCTGTACGCCTGGAACGACGCCGTAAAATACCTTACGGATGACCGGGCCGCGCTCTTCTTTTACTCTCACAATGAGGCGCAGAACTTTCTGATTGAGTTCTGCTCGCCGGCATGACGGATTCAAGCGGGGCTTTTCGGGTTTTCACACCATAAAAACCCCTTTTCACAACATATGCCCGCAAAAACAGCTTTTGAAAATATAAGATAGAGTTAAATCGGCAAGATTTACCATTGCACTCCCGAGAAAACCTTAACCGGGACTCTGACAAACAGAGCAGCCCCGGCGTTTTCCGGGACGGGAAGAGCGTTGCGCAGGCTAAGGCTGCAATCGTTCAAGGGGGCAGCTGTAGATTTTTTATCAAAACGACCCAAATGGAATTGTATTTAAGGGGAGAACGGAAACATGAAAAAGATTAGCGCAACGAAAAGAATTCTGGCACTGCTGCTTGCGGCAATAATAGTGCTGGGACTTGCGCCCATGAGCGCCTTTGCTGAAACGGGCGGCTACGGCATAGTGACCACCGGCACGGACGCCTCCACCATCGTGGATGACAGCGGGAGCACGCCAAAGGCGCTCAAGGACAGCGCCCTGAGCTTTTCCGCCGTTTCCGGCAGCACCTATGTGCTGAACGTGGTGGCGACGTTCCCCACGGGCGCCACCGATAAGAGCGTTAAGGTGACGCTGCCTGTGGGCCTCCTCTGGAGCGTGGACGGCTCCGCAAACGCCAATGTGACGCCGCATCTCACCGCCGCAGGCGTGACGTCGGGCGACGCCTTTACCGGCTATGGCAGGAACGATATGACGAGCCGCACATATAACTTCAATGACACCACCGAGACCGTTACCA
>JAUNBN010000117.1 GCA_030527085.1 Oscillospiraceae bacterium | reverse complement strand
GGCGAAACGACCATATATATCTGGTAGCAGAGGTAGAAGAGCAGAAAGGCTCCGAAAACGGCAAAAAGCAGGCTGAGCGCCCTTCGCCTCTTACTCTTCATCGCCCTCTTGTATTTCTTCTTGCTCCTCGCATTCCTTATCGAGCAGCTGGATGGGCCGCGAGGGAATAATGGTAGAGATGGCGTGCTTGTAGACCAGATACTGGCGGCCCTCGCTGTCGAGCACGACGGTGAAGTTGTCGAAGCCCTTTACGACGCCGCGAAACTGAAAGCCGTTTGTAAGATAGGTAGTTACCTGTATCTTTTCCTTTCGCGCCGAATTGAGAAACACGTCCTGCAGGTTGATGTTTTTCATTTTTTCTCTTCCTCCCGTACCGTTTTTTTCGGATATTTTTTGCGCGGCTTTGCTTTCGCAGCGCTTTTGACCGTTGATTCCGGGCCTTATTCAAGGCCGCCCGGTTTTCCCTCTTCCATTATAGGCTCTCGAGGCTGTTTTTTGCAAGGATTTCAAGCGCCCTTTCGGGGCTGTTTGAGTCTATATCTATTTCCACCGCGTCGAGAGAGCGCTTAAACCAGGTGAGCTGGCGCTTGGCGTAGCGCCGCGTCGCGCGCTTTAAGGCCTCGGCGCACTCCTCGAGAGAGCTTTCTCCCATAAAGTAAGGAAAAAATTCCTTATAGCCAATGGCCTGAGCCGCGGTTTTATAGCTTTCGCGCTTTTCAAAGACTTGCCGCGCCTCCTCGAGCAGGCCGCGCGCGAGCATTTCGTCAACCCGCCTCTCGCAGCGCTCGTAGAGCGCCGCCCTGTTTGAGGGATTGAGAAAAAACTTCTTTGCCCTGCCAAAGGAACCATTCTCCCTTGAGCGGGCGGTCTGCCCTGCGGTCGTAATGCCGCTCGAGCGCAGCAGCTCTACGGCTCGCAGCACGCGCTTTATATTGTTTTTATCGAGCGTTTTCACAAAGTCCCTATCGGCGCGCTCGAGCTCGGCGAGCAGGGGCTCGAGGCCTCCGCGCTCGTACTCGGCCCTGACTTCCGCTCGCAGCTGCTCGCTCGCCGCCGCGCCGAGAAAATTTACCCCGCCGCAAAGCGAGTCTATATAAAGTCCCGTCCCACCGCAGATTATCGGAAGCCGCCCGCGAGCGCTTATCTCCAAAACTGCCGCCCGCGCGTCCTCAACATAGCGAGCGACGCTGTAGCCCTCGGAGGGCTCCAAAAAGCCGTAGAGATGGTGGGGCGCGAGCGCCCTTTCCTCCTCGGTGGGCGCGGCGGTGCCTATCTCGAGACCGCGGTAGATTTGCATGGAGTCCCCGCAGACGACCTCGCCGCCGAGCAGCGCCGCCGCGCGCGCCGCCAGCGCCGATTTGCCGCAGGCCGTAGGCCCGCAAATTACCATATAGCCGGGTTCTGTTTTACTGTATTCTGCCAAAGCGCTTTTCCAGCTCGTTTCTGCCAAAGCTTATATAGACCGGCCTGCCGTGGGGGCAGCGCAGCGGTATTTTTGAGGAGAGCATGTCGCTCACGAGCGCCGCCATCTCCTCGTTTGAGGTTCTGTGTCCGGCCTTTATCGCCGCGCGGCAGGCCGAGGAGTGCAGCAGCCACTCCCTCGCCGTGGTGTCCGGCTCGGCGGCCGAGAGCAGTCTTTCGGCAAGCTCGCCCACGGCCGGGACCGCCGCCGCAGTATCCAGATAGGCAGGTATTTCGCGCAGCGCGAGCTCGCGCTCGCCGAAATCCTCAACTAAAAAGCCTATGCGCTCAAGCTGGGCCGAGCAGTCCAGCAAGCGCTGCTTTTCCTCGAGGCCTAAAGGTATTATCTGCGCCTCGGCGAGTATTTGCCTGTCCACCCCGCCCTCGTGCGCCGCGCGCAGCTTTTCAAAGAGCAGCCTCTCGTGCGCGGCGTGCTTGTCTATGAGCACTAGCTCGCCCGCGGCCTCGGCAACAATGAAAACCCCCATCACCTCGCCGAGTATCCTCACGGCGCAGCCCTCCTCGAAGCCCGCGAGGCGCTCCTCCCTCATTTCAGGCGGCGCAAGCGGCTGTTCCGTAAAGCTTTCAGTTGATTCTCCGCCCCTTTCGGCGAAATACTCCCGCCCTGCTTCGCGAAGCTCGGCGCAGACCGCCGCCGGTTGTCTCAGAGCGTCGGGCGTTTTTGCATTCTCGGGCGAGCCGGGGAAGAACTCGAGAAAGCCTCGCTGCGGCTCACCCTCGTCAGAAGCCTCAAACTCAACCATCAGCAGGCTCTCGCCCCTTCGCGCGCCAGCTTCGCGGTTCCCGGCCGCAGGCCTTTGTGAAAAGACCTCGAGACCGCTCGCCGCGGGGGTTTCGCCGCTTTCGGTTTTTTCTTTTGCCTCCGGCGTCTGCGCGGCGCTCCAGCTTTCCGTCTTTTCACCCGCTTCCTGCGGCTGAGGCTTTACAGCTCCGGCCAGCGGCGAGAACTCCCGCTCGGCTTCCTCGAGCGCCAGCTTTACCGCGCCGTAGACCGCCGAGCTTACCTCGCGCTCATTGCGAAAGCGCACCTCGGTCTTGGCGGGGTGGACGTTCACGTCAACCTCGCTTGCCGGAAGCCTTATATCTATTATAAAGGCGAGCCTGCGCCCGGCCATAACAAGTCCCCTGCCCGCCTCCTCCGCCGCCGCGGAAATGGAGCGCGACTTGACGCAGCGCCCGTTCACGAAGATATACTGAGCGCTGCGGCTGGCTCTCGCCGCCGAAGGGCGGCCCACAAAGCCGCCGACCGCGACGCGCTCCGAAATACCTTGGAGCGGCAGCAGCGCCTCGGCGGTCTCGCGGGGCAGGACGCTGTAGGCCGCCGAAAAGAGACTGCCGTCTCCGGGGCTCGAAAAGACCCTGCGCCCCTCGCGCAAAAGGGTGAAGGCGACGTCCGGGCGCGAGAGCGCGAGCTGCTCCACTATAGTCTGCACGGCGTTGCCCTCGTAGACGTCCTTTTTTAAGAACTTCATGCGCGCGGGGGTGTTGAAGAAGATGTCCCGCACCCAGATGCTGCTGCCCTCGGGCGCGCCGCAGGGCTCGAGGGAGACTTCCTCGCCGCCCTCTATTATGTATTCGCAGCCCATGTCCTCGCCCTTGGGCCGCGTCACCAGCCTGACGCGCGAGACGGCGGCTATGGCCGCGAGCGCCTCGCCGCGAAAGCCCAGAGTAGCGATGCTGTCGAGGTCAGCCGCGCCCGAAATCTTGCTCGTGGCGTGGCGCAGAAAGGCGCGCGCCACCTCGTCCGGAGCTATGCCGCAGCCGTCGTCGCTTATGCGGATAAGCGCGAGGCCGCCGCTCTTGAGCTCTGTCTCTATCTTTCTCGCCCCCGCGTCCAGCGAGTTTTCGACCAGCTCCTTTACAACAGAGGCCGGCCTTTCTACTACCTCGCCCGCCGCGATAAGCTCGCTGGTGGCCTTATCTAAGAGCTTTATCGGCATCGGCTTCCTCCAAATCCAAATAGAGCTTTTTAAGCTCGTTGAGCTCGCACATCGCCTCCAGCGGCGTGAGCGTCTCTACGTTTATCTGTCCGAGCGCTTTCAGCAGCGGCGTGAGCCGCGCGGCGGAGGCCTCTCCGCCTTGCTTGCTCGGAGCCTCGGGCCTGTGCTCCTCAAGCGAGCGCAGTATCTCCCGCGCGCGCCTGGTGAGCGTCTCGGGCAATCCCGCCAGCATGGCTACCTCTATGCCGTAGCTCTCGTCGGCGGGGCCGGGCGCTATGCGGCGCAGAAAGCTTATCTCATCCCCGCGCTTCTTTACCAGAATATTGAAATTTCGAACGCCGGCGAGCTGCTCGGCCAAATCCGTAAGCTCGTGGTAGTGCGTGGCGAAGAGGGTCTTGCAGGCTATTTTCTCAACTATGTATTCCACCACGGCGCGCGCGAGGCTCATGCCGTCGAAGGTGGAGGTGCCGCGGCCTATCTCGTCGAGGACGACGAGGCTCTTACTCGAGGCGTCGCGCAGAATCTCCGCGACCTCCTTCATCTCGACCATGAAGGTGGAGTCGCCCGCGAAGAGGTCGTCGCTCGCGCCGACACGGGTATAAATAGCGTCCACAACTCCGAGCTTCGCGAAGGAGGCGGGCACGAAGGCTCCCGTCTGCGCGAGCAGGCAGATTAAAGCCACCTGACGCATATAGGTAGACTTTCCGGCCATATTCGGCCCGGTTATAACCGCGGCGAGGCAGTCCTCCCCCAGGCGGCAGTCGTTGGGCACAAAGAGTTCCTCGGAAACGCGCTCCACCACCGGGTGACGGCCGTTTTCTATTATAATCTCGCCTGAGCCGTCCACGAGCGGGCGGCAGTAGTTGTTGCTGCGCGCGCAGAAGGCGCTCGAACAGAGCACGTCCGCGAGGCCCACCGCGTCGGCGGTGGTCTGAACTCTCTCTATTTCAGCCTCTATAAAGGCCAGCAGCCCCTCGTAGAGCCTCCGCTCGAGCATATCGAGCCGCTCGCGGGCGCCGAGTATCTTCGTCTCGAGCTCCTTGAGCTCCTGAGTTATATAGCGCTCGCTCGTAGTGAGCGTCTGCTTGCGTATAAAATTATCCGGAACGCGGTCGGCATACTGGCGGGTGAGCTCTATATAGTAGCCGAACACGCGGTTGTAGCCTACTTTAAGCGTCTTAATGCCCGTCTTTTCGCGCAGCTCGCCCTCCATTTTCGCGAGAAAGGCGCGGCTGTTGGAGAGCAGCTCGCGCAGCTCGTCCGCCTCGGCGGAAAAGCCTTTTCGTATGTAGCCGCCGTCTTTCAAAAGCGCGGGCGGCTCCTCAACCAGCGTTTTCTCAATGCGCTCCTTCAAGTCGCTCAGCGGGTCGAGCTTCGCCTTTAATTCCA
>JAUNBN010000116.1 GCA_030527085.1 Oscillospiraceae bacterium | reverse complement strand
CCGACGCTCATATCGTCAAAGAGGACGGAGGTATCGTGCGTCGCGCGCAGACAGACGGGCTTGTCCACGACCGGCGAAATGCAGCTTCTTATCGCTCCGCGCGTCCCCATCAGCACGTTTACATAGGGGGCGAGCGGGGGTATGACTATATCCAGCCTCTCGAGACCCGCCGTCGCGCCCATGATGTAGCCGTGGTCGAAGGCGAGCATGACGGTGTTGCCGGACTCGGGGTTGAACATGCTCGCAAAGCGGTGCTTGAAGCCCCAGTCCGTGTTGCTCAGGCCCTTGGCGAAGAAGCCCTCGGCAGCCGCGGGGGTATCGAGATGATAATCCTTGGCTACCTTGTTTCCATCAGCGTCTGCCATTTAAGCTCACTCCTTGAAGAACACGGGGGTGTGAACCGGCGTGTTCCAGAGCGCTATAGTCTCCTCGTCCCACTTGGCGATGTTCATCTGGAAGCCGCCGGCCTCCTGAACGGTGAGAATCTCGCCGACCATGTTGCCGACTACCTCTACGCCCAGACCCTTGAGATACTCAACGGTGTCCTTATAAAGGACGAGCATTTCCATAAGGGTTGTCGCGCCGCAGCCGTTAATCATGACAAAGGCCTTGTCGCCGCTCTTGAGGCCGAGGTTATCGACCAGAGCCTTAGCGACCGTCGCTACGGTGTCCTTGGAGGAGAGCATCGGCACGCGGATTCCGCCGCCCTCGCCGTGCTGGCCGGCGCCTATCTCCATAAGGTCGGTCTCGCCGAGGTCGCCGAAGGACATGCCGTTCTGCGGATGGGTGGCGTCGGTCACCTTAACGGTTACGGAGGCCATGTTGTCCGCGTACTTCTGGGCGATGGCGGCCACTTCGTCCAGGCTCTTGCCCGCGCGCGCCGCGGCGGCGGCGACGTGGTACATCGCTACTGCGCCGGCCAGTCCGCGCTTATTGTCCTCGCCGTTGGGGTCGTACTTTATCTCCTCGCCGGTTATAACCTGGCGGACGTTCATGCCGGCCTTCTCGGCGAGCTTCATGGCCTGCTTGCCGGCGAGCTGGTCGCCCGCGTAGTTGAGGGTGAGCAGCAGCACGCCGTGGCCCTTGTCGGCCTTCTGCATGGCTTCGAATACGAGCTGGCCCGAGGGAGCGGCAAAGATGTCGCCGACTACCTGAATGTCCAGGCAGCCCTTGCCGACATAACCGGCCTGAGCGGGCTCGTGTCCCGAACCGCCGTAGGTGACTATCGTTACGCGGTCGGCCTTGGCGAGGTCCTTGCTGATGACCATATGGCCGTCAACATCGAGAATATCGCCGAAGGCCAGACCCATACCTACGAGTTCTTCATCGGTTACGGTATCGGGGCTGTTGATAAACTTCTTCATCTTCATGGTGTTACCTCCAAAAATAATTATCAATACCCGCCATTTAAGCGGGAATGGATACAACTAAGACGGGGGTGTCCGGCCGCGTGGATTTTCACTGTCTTTCCCCCGCCGCAGACGGGGAAAGACAGTACATTACACGCATACAGGGCACTCCCACTAAGACTGCGCGAGCCCTTTAAAGAAATAGGCCATGGAAACCGCGCCCGCGTCGGGGGTGCCTATGGTCTTTTCGCCGTAGCTCTTGGCGCGGCCGAACTTTGAAACGAAGTTTCTGCTGTTTTCCGCGCCCCTTTCGGCCTCGGCCGCGGCGATATTGAGGAGCTCGGCCTCGCTTTCGCCCTCATAGGCGGCTATGGCCTCGGTGGCGGGAACGAGAGCGTCCATCATGGTCTTGTCGCCAACCTTGGCGCCGGAAATGTCGTCCAGCTCCTCGAAGGCCTTGGCGAAAACGGACTTGAGCCCCGCGACGTCTATCTCCTCGGCGGCGGGAGCTCCCTGCTGCATACCGTCGAACCAGGTGTTCCAAAGCGGAGGCGCGCTGCCCCCGTTAATCATCATAATGCCCATCGCCGCGTCGTCGAGCAGTTCCTGAATGTTGCCCTCGCACTCGTCCGCGGCCTTTTCTACGGCGTTTACTATTTTGACCATCGTGAGCCCGTGGTCGGCGTCGCCGAAATGGGAGTCTATTTCGGTGAGTTCGGCCTCAACCGAGCGCACCGACGCGCAGGCGCTTTTCAATCTCGCGCGAAATTCGTCCTTAGTTATCATGCCGTCTTTACCTCGATTAACATTTGTTAATTATAGAAGCTATTGTTAACATTATTATTCTAACACATGTACCGCCGCATAACAAACTTTTTCTCAGTATGAATAATATATTCAGCAATTTTGACAGCTTAGAGGCAAAGCCTTTGTGCGCTTTAGCCATGAGCCGCGGCGCATTAATACTCTGTTCGACAAAGTGAGCTATAAGGAGAGGTCGGCCACGCGCTGCGCGAGAGGGTAGGGCAGCACCAGCGTGTCGATAAGCCCCAGGCGCAGCGCGCCCGCCACGCAGACGGGCTTCACCTGATTTGAGCAAAGCGCAACTACCTGAGCGCGCTGAAGCTGCCGCAGCGAGACCTGCAGCGAGGTGTCGGCGTCCGGGCTTATGATGGAGCCCTCTGCGTCGAAATAGTAGGCGAGCATCCTGCCGACGGCGCGCCGCTCGGTGAGCCTGTTGCCGTAGATGGTCTTTACGGCGAGGTCGGGGTAGGAGGGGAAGTTGGAAATCGAAACTATGGCCTGCTCCATGCCGTCCCACTGGGCGTTGATGAGCGTATAGGGCTCGGTCTGCTTGGTGTACTGCAAATCGGCGTTGGAGTCGAAGAGGGCGGGAATATAGAGGAAGTCAGGTTCTTTGCCGGTTTTAAGCGCGAAGATGCGCACTATTTCGTTGGTGTGGTAGCCGCGCACTACCGAGCTTATTCCGCCCACGAGCGGGAAGATGCGTCCGCCGCCGTCCTTGGAGTCCTCGAGCCTCTCGGCGTATTCCGCCATTCGGCCGAGCATGGAGCCCCAGCCGACGCCCACGCTCTTATATGAGTTCTCCCTCGGGAAGCAGAGCTCGAAGGCCCGCGCGGCGACGGCGGAATTTGTGCGGTCGTCGTTCTTGTCCTCGGGAACCAGAAGGACCTCTTTTAAACCGAAGCTCTCCTTTAAGCGGCGCTCGAGGAGCTGCCGCGAATTTGCGACCTCGTTTACCGTTATAGACACTATGCCCAGCGCGCGCGCCTCGCTCAATATGACGCTGACCATCGGCCGCGAGACGCCCAGCCTTTTGGCAATCTCGCTCTGAGTCAGATTCTCGTAGTAGTAGAGCTTCGCGGCCTGGGTAAGCCGTTCAAGCTTTTTGTCCGTCTCTCTCATTCGCACTCTCCGGGCGGGTGTTTTGCTTTAATTATACATGAGTATTAACATATGTCAATAAAATTGAGAGACTAGTGCTGGGAGTGCCCCAGTTGCGCGCTTTTTGAAAAGGGGCGTTCCCCGACTTTCGCCTCGCTTTAACATTAATCGCGCTTATGCTATAATTCTCCCATTATTTCAAATTAAGGAGCGGCTTACTTGAAAGAGATACCCTTCCTCAAGGTAGGAGCTTTCTACGGAGGCAATCAGTATTGGATGCTGCGCCCGATGATGCGCCTGGGCGGCTGCTCTACAGTCTGCGCCTGCCACGCGGCGGCGCTGCTGGCCGCGCGAGGCGACGGGCGCGAGGCGCTTTGCCCCTTTGAGGGTCTGGAGTGTACCCGGCGCGAGTTCCGCGCTTTTTTCAGAACGATGTTCGAATACGTATACCCCAGCGAGATGGGAATGCCGGAGCTCTCGCTTTTTAAAGAGGCCTTCGGCGCCTACGCCGAAAGCAGGGACTGCGAGGTGAATTTCGAGCTCGTGGAGGGAAGCGAGCCCCTCGAGCGCGCCGCCGAAGCGGCAGAGCGCGCTTTGAGCGAGGGCTTTTCACCGCAGTTTCTGCTGCTGCGGCACAAGGATAAGGATATAGACGACATAGAGTGGCACTGGTTTTCAATAACGGGCTTTGAACGCGAGGGAGGCGATATGCTGCTGGCCTTCTCCACCTGGGGCGAGCGGCGTACTATAAGCCTCTCGAAGCTCTGGGACACGGGGCTTGAGGAGAGGGGAGGGCTCCTGATAGCGAGGTAGCCTTTTGGGACAAGCCTGTTAAGAGCTATCGGATATGAGTACTTTTAGGGTGTTTTCCCCCGCCTTCGGCGGGGGAAAACACCCTAACTTAATAGTATTGCGCCGAAGGCGGGGAAATACTGCGACAAATCCAGGCATTTTGTGTCGCTCTGTGAACTGCAGCAAAATATGTTAAAAAAAGAAGCTTCAATCAATAGACAGGGCGCGCGAAGTCTGTTATAATTCTAACGTATGTGCGCCGAGGCGCTTTTTAAACCGCGCTTTCGGCCATAAAACCGCATTTATAAAAACTGCAATATGGAGGACGAACAAGAAATGAGCCACAAATATGTGTATCTCTTTTCCGAGGGCAGCGCGAAAATGCGTGATCTGCTCGGGGGAAAGGGAGCCAACCTCGCGGAAATGACCAATATCGGAATGCCGGTGCCGCAGGGCTTCACCATCACCACCGAGGCCTGCACCCGCTACTATGACGACGGCGAGACCATAGCCGACGATATAGTAAAGGAAATAGACGAGTACCTCGTAAAGCTCGAGGAGATAACCGGCAAGAAGTTCGGCGACCCCGTCAACCCCCTGCTCGTGTCCGTGCGCTCCGGCGCGCGCGCTTCCATGCCCGGCATGATGGACACCATCCTCAACCTCGGCCTCAACGACCAGACCGTGCTCGGCCTCGCCAAGAAGACGAACAACGAGCGTTTTGCGTACGACAGCTACCGCCGCTTCATCCAGATGTTCTCGGACGTCGTCATGGAGGTC
>JAUNBN010000115.1 GCA_030527085.1 Oscillospiraceae bacterium | reverse complement strand
AAGACCGAGCAGGTTCTGGGCACCATGCTGGGCATCTGCCCTCTGCTCAATATGGATCCTCCCGGCCACCTTATCCCTCGGGAGAAGATACGCGGCAAAAAGAACGTCATCAAGGCCATAACCGAGCGCATGGCCCAGCACGCCGACGGCGGCAAGAACTACAGCGGCAAGTGCTATATCTCCAATTCCGCCTGCATGGAGGACGCGCGCGCCGTGGCCGACATCATAGAGCGCGAGTTTAAGAAGCTCGACGGCAAGGTCGTTATAAACAGCGTCGGCACCGTTATAGGCTCGCACACCGGCCCGGGCACCGTCGCGCTCTTCTTCGAGGGCGACGAGCGCGCAGACTGAGCGCAAATGGATAAAAAGAGCCGCCTGAAGGCTGCTGCCCTCTGCCTTTTGTTCCTCGCGCTCATAGCGGGGCTCTCGGCTCTGCTCTTTCCCTATCTCGCCCGCCTCAGGGAGCCCGAGTTTCAGGCTCAGGTGCAGGCCTGGGTCGAGAGCGCGGGCTTTTGGGGGCTGCTGGCGGTTTTCGGCGTGCAGGTTTTGCAGGTCTTTATAGCCTTTATCCCCGGCGAGCCGGTAGAGATACTCGCCGGGGCGCTCTACGGTACCTTGGGCGGCTTCTTCCTGTGCGCCGCGGGCTGCGCGCTGGCCTCCTCGGTTATCTTCCTTATTACCAAGCGCTTCGGCAAGAGCCTGCTCTATAAGCTCTTCGGCGAGGAAACTATAGAGAGCTGGAGCTGGCTTCACTCGGACAGCCGCCGCGACCTTGTGGTCTTTATCGTATTTTTTATCCCCGGCACCCCGAAGGATTTGCTCACCTATGTGGCCGGGATAACGCCGATGAGTCTCGGGCGCTTTCTGGCCATCTCGAACCTCGCGCGCCTGCCCTCCGTCATCTCCTCCACGATAGTGGGCGCTACCATGAGGGAGGGCGACTGGCTCACCTCGCTTATCGTTTTCGCCGTGACGGGCGTCGTGGGCATACTGGGCATACTCTTTAAGGACCGCGTTATCGAATACTGCCGCTCGCTGGCGCAGCCCGGGCGCGATAGAGAATGAGCGCCGCCTGGCGGCGGGAAGCAGTTCGGGAACCTGTTTAACGGCTCCGCTTCCCCCGCCTTCGGCGCAATAGCTTTTTGAGAATCTCCCCCCGCCGAAGGCGGGGGGAGATACCCATATTAAATGACATTGGCCTTCGGCGGGGGAAATATAAGGAAAAACCCACGCGAACGGGACATTCCTTATTGCAAATAAGCCCGAAAACGGCTACAATTCAGGTGAAACCCGTCGGGCGAGGGGGTGGCAGCCATGGACTATATCTCTGAACAGCCCTATATCTTCTTCCCCAATATCCAGATACGCCGCGGAGAGGACGACGCGGTAAACGACGGCTCGCTGCCGCGCTTTCTCCCTTTAAGGGAGGCGACGATGGACTATCACCGCGGCGATTTTGAGCCCGCCAAGCGCTGCTTCAGAGATACGGAAGACCATTCTCCCGCCAAGCTTACCACGGCGCTGCTGGCGCTGGCCGCAGCCATATCCTCGGGGGATTACGCCCTTTACGACGATATTCACACCTGGCTTCAAGGCCGTCTCGCGCTCTCCCCGGGCCCGGAAAACGAGCTTCGGCTGCGCTATCCCGAATACATGGCGGCCGCCAGCATGGGCGCGCCCGAGATGCTGCCCGGCTGGCTGAAAAGCGGCGACCTTTCCGCCGCGCCCGCCTCGCTGCGCCCGGGGTTTCTGCTGTTTCATATGATGTGCCTGAGGGCCGAGCGCAAGTACGAGCAGCTGCTGGGCACGGCGAAGACGGCGCTCGCCGTCTACTCAAACCCGCAGCACTTTATTCCCTCCGACATACTCTATTGTCTGCTGGGCGCGCTGGCCGCCTACAACCTCGGAGAGCGCGAAACGGCGCTGGGCCTTATCGGCAGAGCGGCCCGCGACGCGATGCCCTATGGCTTTATAGTTCCCTTTGCGGAATATGTGAACGGCTGCGGCGGGCTTATTGAGGAATACCTTTTGAGGGAATACCCCGAGCAGGCAAGGCAGATTATAAAGCTCGCGCCCAGGCTCTGGAAAAACTGGATAGACTTTCATAACAAATACACGCAGGACAACATAACCACCATACTCACCCCCAAGGAATACCATGTGGCCGAGCTCTTGAAAAACGGCGCTACCTACGCCCAGGCTGCGGAAAGCCTGCGCCTTTCCATAGGCCGCGTGCGCTGCATAGTCTCGGATATCTACGGCAAGCTCTGCATAAACAGCAAAAGCGAGCTTTCAAGGTTCATTCTCTGAAAAAACGAGATACTTTTAAGTAAAATCATATCTGTTTTACCGCGCTTTTTCCCCGTATGATAGGCTTATAAAGCCGTCATACGGGGATTTTTGCGTTGAGGGAGGGGAGCGAGCTTGGAGGAGAGAAGGCTCTACCGCAGCTTTTGGGTAGCCGGGAGGGAGTTTCGCGTTTACTACGAGTATTTCAGCGAGATGGAGCACAGCTACCCGGTCTACCCCGATTTCGTAAGCTCCCCTCAGTACACTGAGGACGGCCGGCCCTTCGCCCATTTTGTTCAGGAGGGCTGCCCCGGGGGTATCTGCCGTGAGGACGGCTCGCCGGAGCCGGAAAACTGCGGACTTTGCCAATATTTCAGCCGTGAGGCGCCGGACGCGCCCATCGGCGTTTGCACAAACGAGTACCTGAGAAAAACGGGACAAGGAGGAAGTTAAAATGAAAAAGAGACTGGCCGCGTCGATAATCTCCTTTTGCGTGGCGCTGGCTCTGCTTCCGGCCACGGCGCTGGCGGTTCCCACCACCGTTACGCCGGATGCAACCTCATACGCCAGCGCGCTGATGGCTTTGGACGAGCTGGAGCCGGCGGGCTTCCAGGCCGCCGCGGAAAGCGAGCTGCATCCCTTTGGCATCAGCAGGGAGCGAAGCTTCACCATGCTGGCGGAGCACGAGGCCTTCCTGCTGCAGAGCTACGATATCGACGATAACCCGGAAACGCTGTACGCCTACGGCAGCGTAAATACAAGCGCGTCCGGCGCGACGCTGCTCGAGCAGATTGGGGGCAAGCTTGGCAGCCACGCCCTCTCCTACATGGAGGCGGTGGCCTTCGACCCCACGGGCTCGGGCAGGGACGACCACATCGCCTATGTCGGCTTCAACCCGGACAGCTCATGCATAGCGGCGTGGGTGCTCAACACAAGAACCGGGAGAGCTTCCGCCATATATGACATCGCAACGGCGAAATGGATGAGCGAGGATGAGCCGGGTCAGTACAGCGCGCCCAACTTCTTTTCGATAACCGCGGGCGACTATGACGGCGACGGTATAGACACGCTGATGATTTACTGCTGCTATGACAGCGCGCCGGCTATCGATGAGTTCGCCTGCACCAGCACCTCAGACACGCTGGAATTAAGCAGACCTTTGATTAGCCGCGCCCTGCTGCACGACGGTTACGTTAATTACTTTCAGACCATGATACAAAATGATAAGCCCTATTACGAGACCGCTGGTCCAATTCTTAACTTTAACTGCGATGAGGAAAAGGCGTGGATGCTGGGCGCCAGCCTGGCGACCGGCGATTTCAACGGCGACGGCTACGAGGATCTCGCGGCGCTCTCCTATACGAACCATCTGCCGAACGGCGTATATTATTATAGTATGTATGTGCCCGTTCTCGCCTGCGCTCTGGGCGGGGAAGGCGTAAATCTGAAAACCATGCAGGATGCTGTGAGTTCCAGACGCATATACGATACAAGCGGAACGACAATGGCCAACCCCTCCCTGGCGGTGGGAGACATAGACGGCGACGGCCTCGACGAGATGGTCATGGCGGGATATTACGCCACGCTGAGCACCACCGGCGACGGCTCAGGGCTGACCCGCGACGACAACTATTACCTGCGCGTCGCCCATATGGGCTATAACCCCGCTAACAACAGCTTTGACAGCCCCACCTATTTAAACGTCGATATTACCGAGGGGATTCAGGAGACGGCGGATATGGCCGATCAGTCGCTTCCGCCCATAGCGGCGGAGTGCGTGGCCATAAACGGCGTCGGCTCGGCGGAGTATGTGTTCATCGGGCACTCGCTGTATTCAATAAGCGGCGGCAGCGCCGGTTTGCAGGCGAGCCTTGACGGGGCCACTATTAAAAATGAGCTGTTGCCGGTTAACTTATGCCCCGCGAGCGCTGGAGAACCCAATGTGGTAAGCTCGGTGGCTGCGGGCAACTTTGACGGGAACCAATACGGCCGTGAGACGCTGCTGATTACTCTGGGCTGCAAGGAAGAGGGCGAGGACGATTACACCTACTTTCTCGGCTCCATAGGCGCGACCTATGACAGCGACGGCACTCCGAGCTACTCGGCAAAGTTTATAGAATGCTTTGGCGATAAGGGGGATAATCACGACGAGGGGCTGAACTGCGTAATCGCGGCGGCCGACATGAACGACGACGGCCAGCTCGCCCGCTTCAGCGAAGCGGATTTCTTCTACAGCGACCCCAACCCGATGGCGGTGCTTCAGGCCGCGCCCTGGTTCGGGGAGCTGGGAAGCTGGAGCGACTTCCAGGGCGGCACCAGCTACGGCTATTCCCAGTCCTACACCTTCGGCTCGTCCACCACGGACAGCGTCTCCTTCAGCGCCGGAGTCATCGCGGAGTTGGACGCGGCGGTGGCTGAGGTCTCGATGGAGATGGGCTATTCCCTGGACTGGAACCAGACCTTCGAGCAGTCCCAGAGCCTTACCTACGAGACGACCTTTACCGCGGGACCCTACGATCTGGTTATAATCAGCCGAACGCCGGTGTTTACCTACTATTACGATATTTACG
>JAUNBN010000114.1 GCA_030527085.1 Oscillospiraceae bacterium | reverse complement strand
CCGTTGAACTCGACCGGGTTGTGGGAGGCGGAGATGACTATACCCGCGTCCGCGCCGTATTTGCGCACGAGCAGCGCCACGCTCGGAGTGGGCGCAACGCCGAGCGAAATTGAGGACGCCCCCACCGAGCAGATGCCGGCAACTATTGCGTTTTGCAGCATGTCGCTGCTTATTCTCGTGTCGCGGCCTATAAGTATTGCGGGCCTGTGCTCCAGCCTGCGTGTCAAAATATAGGCCGCCGCGCGCCCTATATCGAGCGCCAGCTCGCAGGTGAGCGTTTCGTTCGCTATTCCCCTTACTCCGTCGGTTCCAAAAAGCCTGCCCATTCAAAGGCTCCTTCTTCTGTTCTTGGTTTTATTCCCCGTCGAAAAGCGAGGCCTGAGCTGCGCCCGCCGCCGCACCGGGCATGGCCATCCCCAGATGGGCGCAGGCCGCCGCCGTTACGCAGCGCCCGCGCGGGGTTCGGCTCAAAAAGCCTATCTGCATCAAATAGGGCTCGCAGACGTCCTCGAGCGTCACGGCCTCCTCGCCCAGCATGGCAGCGAGGGTTTCCAGGCCCACAGGCCCGCCGCGGTAGTTCTCTATAAGAGCGCGCAGCAGCCGCCTGTCGAGGCTGTCCAGCCCCAGCTCGTCTATCTCCATTCGCGCGAGGGCCTCGCCTGCCTGCTCCCTCGTTATAACGCCCTCGCCCAAAACCTGAGCGAAATCGCGCACGCGGCGCAAAAGCCGGTTGGCGACTCGCGGGGTGCCGCGCGCGCGCCGCGCTATCTCCGCCGCGCCGCCCTCGTCGCAGGCTATTTCCAGAATCGAGGCCGAGCGCTTTACTATTTTGGCTATGTCCTCGGGAGTGTAGAGCTCGAGCTTTAATATAACGCCGAAGCGGTCGCGCAGCGGCGAGGTGAGCTGGCCCGCGCGCGTGGTGGCGCCGATTAGAGTAAAGGGCTGAAGGTTGATTCTCAGCGAGCGCGCCGAAGGGCCCTTGCCTATTATTATATCCAGCGCGAAGTCCTCCAGCGCGGGATAGAGCACCTCCTCAACGCTGCGCGAAAGGCGGTGTATCTCATCTATAAACAGAATATCCCCGGGCATGAGGTTCGTGAGCAGCGCGGCGAGGTCGCCCGGCTTTTCTATCGCGGGGCCGCTCGTCGTGCGTATGTTTACGCCCATTTCCCGCGCTACTATGCGCGCCAAGGTGGTCTTGCCCAGACCCGGCGGGCCGTAGAGCAAAAGGTGGTCCAGCGGCTCGCCTCGGGTGCGCGCCGCCTGCATATAGACGGAGAGGTTTTCCTTGACCTGATTCTGCCCTATATATTCCTCGAGCGTTTTGGGGCGCAGCGAACCCTCGCTCTCCATATCCTCGGAGAGCGCGTCAGGCGCTACAAGGCGCTCCTCGCCGCTATATTCGCTTCCCGCTTCATACATATTCGCGCTTATCCTTGTTATGTGTTCGCTTTATCTTTTAGCCAGCAGCTTTAAGGACCTGGTTATCAGCTCCTCGGCGCTCAGCTCGGGCGGCTGCTTGGCCAGAGCCTCGGCCGCCTCGGTGTTTGAAAAGCCCAGGCTCACGAGCGCCGCCAGCGCCTCGGCGGAGGCCGGGGCCTGCGGCAACGGCGCGGCGCTCACGGAATCGAGCCCCGACGCGAGGCCTCCCAGCTTGTCCTTTAGCTCCAGAACAATGCGCTGGGCGAGCTTGGGACCTACTCCCGCGCAGGCTGTAAAGGCCTTGTGGTCTCCCGCCGCGACCGAGAGCGCTATGCGGTCCGCGTCGTAAAGCGAGAGTATGGCCAGCGCCGACTTGGGGCCCACTCCCGTTACGCCTATAAGCCGGCGGAATATCTCGCGCTGCCGCGCGCTCTCAAAGCCGTAGAGCTCGAGCGCGTCCTCCCTCACCGCGAGATGGGTATAAAGGGTGCACTCGCCGCCCACCTCGGGCAGCGAGCCCAGCACGCTCGAAGGTATGTTCACATAAAAGCCCACCCCCGAGCAGGAGACTACGGCGCTGCTCGCGCCCATTTCCAAAAGCCTGCCGCTCAAAACGCTTATCATAAGCCGCTTCGCCCCTGCTTAAAAATTCTAGCTCGCCTCTCGGCGGCGGCCGAATGTCCGCAGCAGACCGCCAGTGCCAGCGCGTCCGCCGCGTCGTCCGGCCTAGGAACGCTTTTGAGCCCCAGTATAACGCGGGTCATTTCCATTACCTGGCTCTTCTCCGCCCTGCCGTAGCCCACTACTGCGAGCTTTACCTGCAAGGGCGTGTACTCGAATATTTCAAGCTCCCTTCGCGCCGCGGCGGCGATTATGACTCCGCGCGCCTGCGCCACGTCGATGGCCGTGGTCGTGTTGGTGTTGAAGTAGAGCTTTTCAATGGAAAGCGCCTCGGGCCTCAGCCGCTCGATCAGGGCCGAAAACTCCTCCTCGATTTTAAGGAGCCTCAAGGGGAAGCTCATGTCCGCCGGGGTGGTTATGGCCCCGTATTCCAGCAGCTTAAAGAGCGAGCCGTCAAATTCCAGCGCCCCGCAGCCTATGGTTGCGTAGCCGGGGTCTATGCCAAGTATCCTCAAAGCCTTCTCACCGCCTTAACTAATGAATTGTAGCATAAACGTCCCCTTTATTCAATTTAAAAGCAGGGAGAGTAGTGTCCCGGCACCCCTTTTTTCGAGACGCAGTCTCAAGTCGGGTATTATGCCTGTCTTTCCCACGCCAAAGGCGGGGAAAGACAGTGAAAAGCACGCAAAATAGGCACTCCCTTTTTTTGAGGAGTTGCTAAAAGCGGTTTTATGCTGTCTCACTCTCGTCTTTGGCGGGGTGAGACAGCGAAAAAAAGCGCGCAGTCGGAGCACTCCCTTTTGCGGGAGTATATTGTGAAGCTTCCCGATTTTTGTTATATTGTACTAAACTCAATATGCGGAGGTAGCGGTTTTGGCTGGAGATATATATTCGGCGCTCGAGGGTGAAAAGGCCAGAGAGGTTTTCGGCAGGCTCTGCGTTCCTTATAAGGAGGGCCGCGAGCGCTGCGAGCGCTTGCTGCGCGGCTTCGAGTCTGCCTTTGGCAGGCCGGCCGAGGCCCTTTTCAGCGCGCCGGGCCGCACGGAAATAGGCGGCAACCACACCGACCACGAAAACGGCTGCGTGCTCGCGGGCAGCGTAAACCTCGACGTTCTGGCCGCCGCCGCGCCGAACGGAAAGAGTGAAATCAACTTCATCTCCGAGGGCTTCGGGACTATAAGCGTTAATTTGAGCGAACTCGAGCCCAAGGCTCGGGAACTCAACACCAGCGAGGCGCTCGTGCGCGGCGTGGCCGCGCGCTTCAAGCAGCTGGGGCTCGAGTGCGCGGGTTTTGACGCTTACAGCGTCTCGAACGTGCTCTCGGGCAGCGGGCTTTCCTCGAGCGCGGCCTTCGAGGTCATGCTTGGCACGATACTGAACGGGCTCTTTAACGATGGGAAAATTGACCCCGTACTGATAGCACAGATAGGGCAATACGCCGAAAACAACTATTTCGGCAAGCCCTGCGGCCTTCTGGACCAGATGGCCTGCTCGGTGGGCGGTGCGGTCTTTATGGATTTTCGCGACACGAAGAATCCGCTCTTCGAGCCGCTGGACTTCGACTTCTCGCTCTTTGGCCACGAGCTTTGTATAATAGACAGCGGCGCCGACCACGCCGACCTCACGGACGAATACTCCGCTATTACCGGCGAGCTGGACGCCGTCTGCGCTTATTTCGGCAAAGAGGTCTTGAGGGAGGTCTCGCGCGAGGATTTCGAGCGCGAGCTTCCGGCTTTAAGAAAGCTCGCGGGAGACCGCGCCGTACTGCGCGCCTATCATATCTACGAGGAGAACGAGCGCGCTCTCGCGCAAAAGCAGGCCCTGCCGGCGGGCGATTTCGAGGGCTTTTTAAGGCTAGTCAGCGAGTCGGGACGCTCCTCGTTCATGTACCTGCAAAACGTGGTGCCAACCGGCTCGGTAAAGGCACAGGAGGTGGCCTTCGCGCTCTCGCTCTGCGAGCGGCTGCTCAAGGGGCGCGGGGCCTTCCGCGTCCACGGCGGAGGCTTCGCGGGTACGGTTCAGGCCTTTGTGCCCCACGATATGGCAGAGGACTTCAAGGCCGAAATCGAGCGAGTGCTCGGCGCGGGCTCCTGTTATGTGTTGCAGATTAGGCCCTTGGGCGGCGCGAGGCTCTTTTAGGGGAGCGCTGAAGCAAAACGGCTTAAGAGCGTTTTCATCCACGCATCGGGCACCCCGCGTCAGGGAGAATTCTAAAAGCGCGTTCGTCGCTGTCTTTCCCCCGCCGAAGGCGGGGGAAAGACAGCGAAAAACTCAACGCGTCGGAAGGCTCCCCGCGGCCGCAGGCTCTTGAACACCGCGCGCTTTGGGACTATAATCATTCGAGCCGCGCTTAATGCGGCCTAATTCAGATATTTATCGGGGGTAGGGTTTTATGAGAGTATTGGTAAGCGGCGGCGCGGGCTATATAGGCTCGCACACAGCGCTCGAGCTTTTAAAGGCGGGCTATGAGGTGCTTATAGCCGACAACTTCTCCAACAGCCGTCCCGAGGTGCTGCGAAGGCTCGAAATGCTCGCGGGGCAGAGCATTCCCTTTAAAGAGTGCGAGCTCTGCGACGCCAAGCAGACCGAGGAGCTTTTTGAGAGCGCAGACATAGATGCGGTCATACACTTCGCGGGACTCAAGGCAGTGGGCGAGTCGGTCGAGAAGCCGCTCGAATACTACTCAAACAACCTTATTTCCACCATAAACCTCTTAAGCTCCATGAAGCGCCGCTCGATAAAGAGCTTTGTTTTCAGCTCGAGCGCGACGGTTTACGGCAGCCCCGAGAGCGTTCCGATAAAAGAGGATCTTCCGCTTTCGGCCACCAATCCCTACGGTCGGACG
>JAUNBN010000113.1 GCA_030527085.1 Oscillospiraceae bacterium | reverse complement strand
TATTAGCGGTATATTATTATAATATAATATTAACGACAAAGCAAATTGGCAACCCCGCGTCTTAAAGGATATAATACAAGAAAAAGGAGACATCGCTATGGCTTTTAAAGAACTGGATATAAAGGAGTTTTCTCTGAAGCCTTTTTACGCTTTTGACGAGGGCTGGGCGCTCGTTTCGGCGGGCGAAGCGGAGAGCTTCAACACCATGACCGTATCTTGGGGAGGGCTGGGCACGCTCTGGAGCGAGAGCGTCGCAACGGTATATATAAGGCCCCAGCGCTACACGAGGGAGTTCTTTGAGAGGGAGAGCCGCTTTTCGATATCGCTCTTTGAGGGCGGCTTTCACAAGGAGCTGGCCTATCTGGGCTCGCACAGCGGCCGAGATGAGGACAAGCTGGCAAAAACTCCGGCAATTACTCCCGCTTTTGAGTACGGCGTTCCGCTCTTTCCGGTGGCGACATACAATCTCGTCTGCGAGAAGCTCTATACGGGAGATCTTCACGGGGAGAACTTTAACGACTTAGCTCTGCGCGATAAGGTCTACCCCGAGAGTGATTACCACCGCGTCTTTATTGGCCGCGTCATAAGGCTGCTGGAGAGCGAGTAGTGTGTTCACCTTACGCGCGTCTTTGCGGCGGCTCGGTAGAATTGTTCACAGTTTGTATGGAAAAATCCGTATAGAAATGATAAAGGAGAGATGAAAATGAGCAAAACTCTGATAGCCTATTTTTCGGCCAGCGGACAGACTGAAAAGCTGGCGAAAACTCTCGCCGAGGTTCTGGGCGCGGATATTTATGCCATAAAGCCCGAAACGCCCTACACGCGCGAGGACTTGGACTGGACGACTAAGAAATCCCGCAGCAGCATTGAAATGGCCGACAGCTCCTTCCGCCCGCCCCTTGCGGAAAACACGCAGGGAATGGAAGCTTACGGCACGATATTTGTCGGCTTTCCCATCTGGTGGTACGTCGCGCCGACCATAATTAATACCTTCCTCGAGAGCTTTGACACAGCGGGCAAGACCATAATACCCTTCGCTACCTCCGGCGGCAGCGGCATGGGCAAGACGAACGCCGCCCTGAAGCCCAGCTGCCCCGAGAGCAGGCTTTTGGAGGGCAGGGTGTTTAAGGCGGGCGCCTCAGCCGTCGAGCTTAAGAGCTGGGTTGAGAGTCTGGGGCTGTAAAAGCCCGAAGAATCAAACTGTACTATTATAAAAAAGGAGCGCCGATCCAACGGGTCGGCGTTCCTCGTCTTTTGCAAGACTTTAGGCGCGGTATTGCGCTCTAGCTGTCACTGAGTCAGGGCAGATATATTACCTTCGGCGGGGGAAATACCGTGAAAAACCGACGCGAGGGGACGCTCACCTTGTTTCGGGCAGAGCGAAATCGGAAAGCTGACGCGGCGGGAAGCGCTATTTCTCTTTAAGCGCCTCGAGCGCTTCCGCATCGGGCTTGATAAAGAGCGTGCGCTCGCCCTCGTAGACGACCATACCCGTGCGCGCTCCGGCGGGTTTTCGGACTCTTCTGGCTTCGGTATAGTCCACAGCGACGAGAGAACCTTTATCCGCCGAACTGTGCAGGGCGGCGAGCCCCGCCGCCTCCTCGAGCGTTTTGGAGTCCGGCTCCTCGCCCTCGCAGCGCAGTATAACATGAGCCCCGGGCAGGCTTTTAACATGGAACCAGAGGTCGTGTTTATCGGCGGTCTTGAGCGTCAGCCTGTCGTTTGCGGCGTTGTTGCGGCCCACCATTATAGCCGCGCCCGAGCTTGCGCGGTAGTGAAGCAGGTCGCTTACGCGGCGCTTTGTCTTCTGCTCCTTGAGCTTGCGGCCGCCCTTGAGATAGCCCGCCGCGCTGAGCTCCTTGCGAATGGCGGCAAAGTCCTCCTCGGTGCGCGCCATTCCTATTTCGAAGCGCACGGTTTCGAGGTATTCCAGCTCCTTTTCGCCCTCTTTCAGCAGTTTTTCAAGCATCTTGGCGGCAGTCGTGAGCTTGCGGTAATCCTTATAGTACTTCTGCGCGTTCTGCGCGGGGGTCTTGGTCGGGTCGAGGGGTATCCTTACCGTCTCGCCGGTGTAATAGTTCAAAACCTCAGCGTTCTTTGCGCCCTTTTCAAGCGAATGCAGGTTGGCGTTAATGAGCTCGCCGAAGAGCTGCTTTTCGGCGGCCAGCGCGCTGTTATCCTTTTCCTCGAGCCTCGCGCGCTGCTTTCTGCCCGCGCGCTCTATAAGGCGGGTTACCTGGCGGCTCAAATCAAAGCTGCGCGAGCGGGCTCTTTCGGCGCGGTCGCGTTCGGAATAGTATTTGTCGTAAAGCTCGCTCAGAGTGTCGCAACTCTCAAGGCGGCAGCCCGCGTACTGCCTTAGTGGCACAAAGGAGAACTCGACCGCCCTCTCGCCGTCGTAAACTATGGTGGGCATAAGGCCCTCTCCGTTCTCCGCGGCGGCCTTTAAGCCATCCATAGCCGCGTCGAGCCTGGCTGTTTTAGCTTCGCTGAGCGCGTCGGCGTCGGGGTCGGCCTCGTCGGTGAGGCAGGCGAGCTCGCGGCAGAGCAGGGGGCTCAAGCCCGCTGTCGTGTCGAGCAGGGCCTGAGACAAAGGCTTGTGCAGCGCGCGTGTTCTTTCAATAAGCGCGGCGTTTGGGGTGGAGAGAAAGCTCAGTTTGTTCTGCGGGGGAGGCAGGGTGAACTCGCAGCCCGAAAAGAGCTGGCGCTTGTCGGAATCCTCGGCCGTAACGCGCTTTAAGGCGTCGACGACTGTATTCGAGGCGTCTATAAGCACTATATTGCAGTAGCGCCCCATTAGCTCAACGGAGAGGCTGAGGCGGGTGCGCTCGAAGCTTTCGGTTGTTACGTCGAAGTCAATAAAGAGCACGCGCTCGCCGTCCGCGGTTCTGAAGCCGGTCAGTCTGCCGGAGCCCAAATGCTTTCTGAGCAGCATACAAAAGCCCGGCGGCGAAGCCGGGTTCTCGTACTCCTCCTCGCTTATATGTGCTCTGGAGGAGCCCGGCCTCGCAGAGACGAGCAGCTTATAGCGCCCCTCGCGGCTGCGCAGGGAGAAGAGCACCTCGTCGCGTGCGGGCATATTAATTTTTTCGACCCTGGCGTCGGCCAGGATATCGTTTAGCTCGCGCGCCAGCGCGAAGAGCATACAGGCGTCTGTCGCCATTGCCGTCCTCCGATTTCAGGGGGTGCCTCAGTTGCGTGATATTTTAATTGTATCCCTATTTTACTTCACTCACTTGTTTTAAGCGCAGGTCAGAGGGTCGCGCTCGTCCTCGAATAGCAGGCACTTGAGCGCCCCGCCCGACTCCCTTTGCACCGACTCGCAGAAGGCGCGCATGGAAATGGCCTCGGTTGCGAAATGACCCGCCGCTATGGCGCTTATGCCTATCTGCTTTGCCAGGAGCGCCTCGTGATGCTTGAGCTCGCCGGTGATAAAGGCGTCGCAGCCGCACCACTTCGCGGCGGCTATAAGGTCGCCGGCCGCGCCGCCAACAACGGCCACGCGCTCTATTCTGTTTTGGCAGTCAACATAGCTTATCCGCTTTAATCCCAGCGCCTTCTTTACCTTTTCGGCCAGGGCGGCGGGGTTCTCGCTCTTTAAACTGCCGATTCTGCCGAAAGGCGGCCAGAACTCTTTATCTTCAACTCCCAGTCTTTCGCAGAGCACGTCGTTAACGCCCCCGGAGGCGCTGTCCCAGCAGGTGTGAGCGGCAAAGAGGGAAATGTGCTTCATGGCCGCCGTGACTACCGGGTCGGGTGCGCTCAGGGCTTTTACCGCGCCGAAAATGGCGGGGTGGTGGGTGACTAAGGCCCCGCAGCCAAGCCTTTCGGCCTCGGCAAGAGCCTCGTTTGTGGCGTCCAGCGCGAAGAGGGCCGAGTTTATTTCCAAACCGCAGTCCAGCAAAAGGCCGCAGTTGTCCCATTCGGCGGCAAGCTCGTAGGGCGCTGTCTTATTTATTATCTCGTTCAGCTCGCTCGTTTTCAATTCTCTGTTCTACCTCGCTTATGTATTCAAGCGCTCTCAAAGCGCTCTCTTTCTTTTCAGCCTCGGCTCCGGAAGCGGCAAGTCGCCTCGCGCGGCGCTTTTCGCGCTCTCTGTATGCCGCGGAGGCCTCGCTCGAGTCGCTCAAAAGCCCTATTGCGGCAAAGCCCACGTCTATCTCCTTTTTCTCCCCCGTATAGGCGGCGCACATGGCGCTGTAACAGAAGCCGTTCTCAACAACAGCCGTTTCGCTTATCAGCTCAAAGCCCTCTCGATAGAGATAGCGCCTCAGCTTAGCGTGGCGCGAGGAAGGAAGGAGCACGAGCCGCTTCGAGGGGTCTTTAAGCCAGGGGGCCTTGGAGATTATTTCTATTATGATATCCGCGCCCAGACCGGCGATTATAATATCGTCCGCATCGTCTTTGCAAAGGCCCTCGAGCCCGTCAGCAAGCTGTGCCGTACAGCGCCCGGCAATATCCAGTCTCTCGAAAAGCGCCCGCGCTCTGGCGAGCGGAGCGGCGTTTATATCCCGGGCGATGACCATCTCGCAGATATTTTCCTGAATGAGCTTTGCGGCCAGCCTGCCATGGTCGCAGCCTATGTCGACGGCGCGGCTGCCGCGCCTGACGAGGGAGGCTGCGGCCGCAAGCCTTTTTGAGAGCTTCAGAGTAGGCATGGTATTACCGAATAAGGCTTCGCGCCGCCTTTAGGCGGCGCGAAGGCGGTTTTATTGTTCAGCTTGCGAAATGCTCGTTAAGTTTTTTAACCAGCGCGTCGGGGTCGGTTCCGTGAACCATGCAGGCCTGCTCTATGCTCTCGCCGCGCGCGGCGGGGCAGCCCAGGCAGTGCATCCCTATCTCCATAAAGTACTTTCCGGCCTCGACGTCCTCGTCGAGAACATCGCCGATAAGGGT
>JAUNBN010000112.1 GCA_030527085.1 Oscillospiraceae bacterium | reverse complement strand
TGATAGGCGTCGCTAAGCAAATAGCTGAAAAATTCCCAAATACCCGCCTTCACCGCGCTTTGTGACGACATCGCCACGCGCAGGCTTGGAATATACGCGCCGGCGCCGGAGGAGGCCGGCGGGCCGGCATAGACCGAGCTTCCGCCGAACATGGCGTCAAAGCTCTCTGTCAGGGACACGATAGTGCTGTCGACCTGGATCGGCAGCACAAGCTGCTCGCCGTAATACACCCGGTAAAAGGCGTTGCTGGAGATATCCTCGACTGTTTCGGGCAGCGTTGCGGCGTACTCCAACAGCATGATGAAACCGGGCTCGTCAAAATAGCATTGTCCGCCTTCAAGATCGTAGTATTCGTCCCCACAGACGGAGAGCACGTCGGCAATGAAGCCTGCCCGGGTCATATCGGGGCCGAAAACGCCCTCCCGCCCTCTCGCGGTATTACAGAACTCCTCCGCCGTCCAGCTCCCGGACGGCGCCAGCTCCGCAGCCGTAACCCAGGTATATAGCTTAAAGCCCGGGACGAGCTCAAACAGCTGTCCGCTATGGTCGAGTGCCGCTGTTATCCCGGGGATGAGATCGCCGTAGCTCGGCGTCCCGGCGTCAAGATACGGGCGCAGATCCTCCAGCATACCCATGGCCCGGTAGGTGTCCCCCGGCAGGTGGGAGAGGTCGAAAATGTCCGGCAGGCTTCCGGCAATAATATCCGTGTTGAGCCTTGTGAGTCCCTCGCCGCTGCCCTCGGATATGTCATAGGTCGAGTAGTCTGTCACGTCGATCCGGTACGTCGCGCTTCTGCTGTTGAACTCCATCACAGCGGCGCGCAACTCGTAGTCCATGTTATAGGTCGCCAGCTTGAGCGTAACAAGCTCCACTCCCTCGTCCATCTCCTGCAATATGACCGGGCGCATACCCGATGTGCCAAAAAAGGCCGTCTCGGAGACGCGTATGAAGGCAGTCGAGATTATCCCGTTGGATGTGAAGCTCATGACTGTTTCGCGCTCGCCGCTTTGATAATCCACGGCGTAGAGATAGTTGGCGTCGGACAGATAGACCCTGTCGCCGGACGCCCCGTTGTGCGCCCCGTCATAAGCGGAGGCGAGCGGATAGACCTGCCTCTCGTTGAGATCGGCGGAAAGCTCAGTCACGGTATAGCCGTCCGCCGATTCGCCACAGATAAGCAGCTTGCCGTCAGAGCTGTATGCAAGTTGACGGGGCGTTGTGAAATTCTCCATGACTCTGGAGGCCCCGCCCTCGCGATTCAGATGAACGACCGAGCTGAACATACCGAGCAGCAGCCCATCGGCACAGTACAGCATAGACGTCACCGCGCTGTTGTCCAAAGCGAAAGCTGCGTCCAGGGGCAGCTCTCGCAGGAACGCGCCGCTGCCGTCATATTCGCTGAGGGAATAGATCAGATCGCCGCCGTCCTCCGTGCTGACGTATGTAAGCAAGGCCAGCCCTCCCTCGGCATTGCAGCATATGGCCGAGACAGAGCCGGAGGCCTCTACCGGCAGGCGGCTCAGCGAGCGGTCAGGGGCGCTGAAGCTATATATCCGAAACGTCCCGTCTTCGGCGCGTCCGCACAAATATATGTGCTCGCCGCAGGCGGCGACATGAGCGACGCTCACGCCCGCATCGGGAAAGGCCACATCCTCCTGAACATAGACGCCGCTGCCCCCGGTGCCGGTCAAATCGCCGCCAAATGTGTCAACATGAGTAGGCTCAGGCTCGTCTTCAGGCCCAGGATTCTCATTGGGTTGTGAACCGCCGCAGGCGGCCAGCGTGAATATTAACGCGAGTGTGATTAGCAGTGAAAATGATTTTCTCATGCTTGTCCCTTTCTCATCCGTACTGCTTTATGCAGCGGCTCCTGTTGCGGCTGCTCTGATTGCATTCCTTCGCCCAAGCTCTGTTAATTGTAAATTGAATTGATTATCGCGTGCAGTTCTTCTTCGGAGTTTAGCCCAAATATCCCGCATTCAAAATTGCCGTTGAGCCAAGCGGCACAATACTGCCCCATATTCGTGAATATGTAATGCTCTATGCCTCCGACTTCATACACAGTGGGATCAGACTCGTCTTTCTCAAATAAGCCGCCGGACACAATAACACGAGTGATCCGATATATTATCGTCTCGTCTCCATTCACCAAGGACTCAAAAAACAAAGCATTCTCTTGGGAGCAATCTACGACTATCTCGTCTTTCTCAAACCCCTCGGGCAAATATGACGGCAGGAGGCTCAGTTGGACTCCGTATTCATCAAGCGCAGCTTGAAGCTCTGTCATCTCAGGATGTACCTGCGTGAATGATGATTCTGTACTGTTCTCCGGTGCGCTTGTCCCAATAGAGAAGCCAAACGTCTCCTTCGTCCACGTTGCCACAGCTCCCCATAAATCATAGCCCATCGCAGAAGCGGTCGCAGTAATGCCCATAAGCAATGCAGCTACAATAGCGACAGCCACAGCAATACGAACGATTGGACGCCTGCGGTGAGTGTGGACGGTAGAGACCTCTTTCAACTGGCTATATTTGTCCGCTTGGTCATGTGCCTGACCATTCTCATCAAAAGCGCAGTCCCGATATACAGATTCTCTGCCGGAATATTCAGACTTGAACATCTCCCATGCTTCCTCCGGCGTTGAGATCGCCACTCGCGGTTCACGTTGTTCAAGCTCTGAAAGAATCTTCTGAATCTGTTTTACGTCCAGTTCTTTATCAGAAAATGTAGAATAACGAAGCATTTCCTCAAGGTCCTGTGAGGACAGCTTCTCAAGACTTAATTCAAATCGCGAGGTCGCTTCGTCAAAATCAGACACTTATTCACCCCTCCTTTCAAAGAGTACATTGATTGAAACAAGAGAAAAGTGACATCGATTAATATTTTTTTCATTTTTATTTACCATTCATCGCTTATAGCCTGTTTCATCCGCTCTTTCGCGCGTTGGACACGCTTTTTACAGGCTGATAAGCTGATCCCAAGGCGGTGAGCCGCATCATCATAGGTCAGTCCTTCGCAGTATATCCAGATAAGCAATTCAAGTTCCTCTTTGCCAATTATACCGTGGTAGCTTGTCCGGACGCTTACTGTATCGCGCACCGGTGCATCCGTATCGTTCAGCGATACACACATATCCAGCAAGCGCCGCCTTTTCCTGTATGTATCGCCGATTATATTCTTCAACGTATTGTATAGCCAGCCGACCGGAGAGGGACTTTGCATCACATCATCCAGCTTCATCTGCGCTACAAGAAAGGTCTCCTGCACCACATCCTGCGCGATATCCGGGTTACGAAAAAATCTACGGGCATACGACTCCATACCAGCGTAATTATCAAGAAACAGACGCTCTAAAAATAAATCCCTTTCTTTGCCGATAGCGATGCGAATCACCTCCCCGCAGTTTGTTTCCTCCAAGTATAACACAGTTTATAAGAAAATAAAACTACACTTACGATGATTGGAGTGCTAAAAACAGCTTCTTAAACGGCACATAGCGTTATCATTTAGGTATATTTTGCGCCGCTGATGTTATACATAAATTTTTTGAGTTGATGTCACTTTTTGGCGTTATAAAACAATATACCTATATGGATATTGTTTTGTGCCAGATATGGCAGCTGATTTTTTTGAAACAAATTTTACAGCCTCGCAACAAATCATCAAGATTAACACATATACAAGATAGAGATATAACAACTCTCTTTGCAAAGCCGCGCCAGAGCTATTCGCAGAAAGCGCGGACGACATCGAATACCTCGCGGAAACGGACGCCCTCGGCCTCGGCCGGGACGGATAGGGCCTGTTGGGATAAAACAATAGGAGGCGGCATGAAATGAAAAAGAGAAAGACAACGTCGCTGGTCATCGCGGCGGTTTTCGCAGTTTTGCTGCTGGCTGCGGCCGCGTTTTGGCTTATGCCCGCGGGCTTTAATAAAATCGACGCGGCCGAGGTCGAGCGGATAACGATTTTTTCCGGCCAGAGCGGCGCTTCATGCACAGTCACGGACGCGGCGGACATCGCCCGTATAACCGAAAATCTATCGTCCTGCACCCTGAAGCCCGACGGCATTTCCCTTGGATATATGGGATATAGTTTGCGGATAAGCTTCGAGCTTTCGTCGGGCGGAGAGACCGAGTTTATCATAAACAGCGCCGACAGGGTGCGAAAATCGCCGTTCTTCTACGACGTGACCGACGGCAGCATAGATTACGAGTACTTACAATCGCTGGTCAATGCTTCCAATCAGCCCATGGGACGGCAGAGGATGCCAAGAACCGCAGCGGCTGTATGAGCTCTGTTCGCAAAGGAGAAGCAATATGTTCAAGGAATCTGATCATAAAGCCGTTTTCAAGGGTCTCGTCATCGTCCTCTGTGCCGCCGCCCTGCTTCTTATCTATTACTTTCCCCTGCAGAGAGTGCTCGCGGAGAGGAAGCTTGATGAGTATTTGGCCTTGCAGGGTGCAGACCCCGCCGACATCGAAAGTATAGAATATCACAAGGACTATAAGCAGGACGGATACAGCGTCTTCGTCAGCTTCGCCGACAGCGAATACAGGTATGTCTACCGCTACTATTTATTCTCGACCGGGCAGGGCGACGGACTGCGGTTTGACCTTATGTACTGCGACGTGTATAACAGCGAGAACACCTACATGGACGGCTTCGCCGAAGGCATGAAATACAAGTCGCTGGAATGGGCTGAATAATTAGGAGGCGGCAAAAGGGCGATGAAGCGGAAAAGAGTCCGGCTGATAATAGCGTCGGCGCTTTTGCTCCTGATACTCATATTGGGCGCGCTCACGGCCCGCCCGATCATTGTCCGCGGCGACGGAGTGCCCGAGGAGTATATCGCGGCAATACGGAGCCAGGCCGGGGGCTTATATTCAAGTCGCCTGCCCTTG
>JAUNBN010000111.1:2532-4981 GCA_030527085.1 Oscillospiraceae bacterium | reverse complement strand
AACAGGACGAGCTCTATGGTCTCGCTATCTCCGGTCCCCAGCGCAACCTGAGGCTGTGTTTCCAGGACGCTTTCAAGTCCGCTCACGCATATCTCCTGCGTATAGAGCCGCAAAATGCGAAGCTCGCTTCTCTCGGGCTGTATTTCCTCAACGCCGAAGAAGTCTCTCAGGCGCGAGCGCAGGGCGTCGTAGGCGGCCGAAAAATCGGCGAGGCCTATTCTTATAGTGTGTGCGTACTGCCTCGGCGGTATCTGCGATTCGGCCACGGCGAAGCTTACCGTCGTTTTATAGTACTCGCCGAGCGCGAGAACGCCTCCATCTACTATTTGGAGGATATCCCCATCCTCAACCTCGATATCTCTTATTTCCTCATAATCGCCGAGCTCTATTCCAAAACCATAGCGCTCGCCCACTCCGATAGTTGCGCTTTCCAACGCCTCATATTCAGAGGGCTCGGTATAAACACTCACGTCCGGAGCCAACCAGGGTTCGGTAATAAGCAAAACGGCAAGCGCGAGCGCCGCGAGGGTTATAAGTCCCGCCGCACTCCATCTGCCGATTTTTATCGAGCGCAGCCGATCGGACAGAGAAATCCTCTTTCTATATTTTGCCTGTTTGGCGTTTTTCTCCAAAGGGAGATCGCCCTGCGTTTCTTTGGGGTCTATTCCCGTTACAAGTCCCCTGCGCAGTCTCTCGCCGTCCGGACTCTGTTTCTTGGCGGCGCTCATTTGCCCCTCTCCTGCTTCTTATGACCGTCCAGCGCCTCGCTCTGAGCAAGTCTTTTAAGCTTTTCATCGAGAACGCTCACGCGCATTGTAAGCGAAAACACGCGGACAGTGAGAATAAAAATAACTATCAAAAAGACCATGTTTGTGGGCGACTGTATACCTAAAAGCGAGGCTCCCCAATAGACCAGCCTCGGAAAGACGCTGATAATTAACAGCACCACGGAAAAGGCCAGCCAGAAGATGGAGTCCTCAATTTGCAGCTTCGCTGCCCGTATTCGCCTGATCACAAAAACCAGTGTGAAAAGAGAGCCCGCTATGAGAAGCAGCCTTAAAACAAGCGTCATTTTCTCCCCTCCCCCGACTTAACTCTAAGGCGGAAAAACTGAATAATGAGTATTGATAAAAGCATTTTTACCATATACCACATCGAGCCGCCGAGGTCGAAATAGCTCTTGCCTGCCTTGCGCTCCCCCATCTCAACCTGCACCTCGCTCACGCAAGTGCCGTTTTTTATAAGGTAGCTTATCGTGTCCGGCTCGGGACCGTAGTTAATATTGCTGGCAAATTCGGCTATCATTTCCCTGTCGTACAGGCGCATTCCGCTCGTCGGGTCGCAAATAGCAGCGCCGGTGGTGAGTTTTATGGTCCAGCTTATAAGATAGCTGCCGATTATTCTCAGGTTCTTTGGCTTCTTTACCTTTATAAAGCGAGAGCCGATGACTATATTAGCGCCCTCCTGAGCCTTTTCGAACATAGGCTCTATATACTGCGGGAGATGCTGGCCATCCGCGTCAAACTGCAGCGCGTAATCGTAGCCCTTTTGAAAGGCGTAGCGCATACCGGTCTGAAACGCGCCCGCAAGCCCTATGTTTATAGGCAGCTCCAGCGTGGGGTAGCCCTGCGCACTGCAAAGCGCTGAGGTGTCGTCGCTCGAGCCGTCGTTCACTATTATGAAGTCGTAGCCGGGGCAGACGGCCTTGAGGTTCTCAACAGTAGCAACTATGCTCGCACCCTCGTTGTAGGCAGGTATAATTATAAGAAGCTTCATTTTTCCTCCGTGTCGTGCTTTAAGTCCAGCAGCGCATTCATAAGCGCCGCGCAGCTCTTTTCCCAGGTGAAGCGCTCGACAAGCGCCTGCCTCGCCCTGTGCGCGGCTTCTTTTCGCCAGCCCTCGTCCTCAAGCGCTCTTATGCAGGCTTCGGAAATGCTTTCGGCGCTCATATCGGGTATGAGCAGGCCGTAAGAGTCGTCGGGAATCAACTCCGGGCTGCCTCCCGTGGGCGTTGTTACAATCGGGGTGCAGAGGGCCGCGGCCTCGAGCACTGCGCCGGAAAAGCCCTCCGAGCGCGTGGGCAGGCAGAAGAGGTCGGCCTGACTTATCAGCGCCAGGGAGTCCTCATAAACCAACTGCCCGAGGATAAACAAGCCCGGCTGCTTTCTCGCCACCAGCTCTGCTCTTAAGGCTCCGTCCCCCGCCATTACAAGAGCCGCGTTCCCTGCCCTGCCGCGTATTTCTTTCAGAGCGTCTGCAAGCTGCAAAACGCCCTTTTCGGGAATAAGGCGGCCCGAAAAGGCTATAAGGGGGGTATTGGGCTCAAGCCCCAGCCTTGCCCGAAAGTCGCGCTCTCCTCTTTTTGAGGCAGCAAGGAGCTCGTCGGGGTCAACGGCGTTGTATATCTCCCCCGCCGATGCAATACCCAGTTCTTTGAGCCATTCGCTGC
>JAUNBN010000111.1:0-2522 GCA_030527085.1 Oscillospiraceae bacterium | reverse complement strand
TTTTTCACCTTTCTTTTTACAATAGCTGCGCAGGCGTGTTCATAAAGCCGCCCCGCGAGGCTCAATATGGGATTTCCCGTCATCAGGTATTGCGTCGCGTGGCCTATTAACAGGGCCGGAACGCCGCGTTTCGCGCAGGCGCAGGCCGCCCAGACGGAGCTTGAATAGAAGTGGTTGTTTATAACGCAGAGGTCTATATTCTCCTGCCACAGCTCGCGCGCAAGCTCTTTAAACTCCATGCAGGGCTTTATAAAGGGGAAGCGGTCGTTCATAAGGTGGTAGACCGGCAGGCGGAAGATTTCTATGCCCTCGCCGTCCCGCTCTCTCGCGGGCAAACCCTTGAGACAGGAGGTAACTACAAAGACCTCATGCCCCTCGCGGACGAGCCTTTTCGCGAGGTTGTAGGTGTAGCGCTCGACCCCGCCCACCGTGGGCAGATATTTAGCCGAAAAAAAGCAGATTTTCATGCGGTTTAGCCCTTTTTCTTATCGCGCCTTCGGGAAATGCCGCAAAGGAAGGCCGCCTCACAGAAGGCGAAGAGTGGTATGAAATTAACAAGATACCTCGAGCGGGTTTCCCAGACTGCCAAGAGCAGAGCCAGACCGAAAACGGCTGTAAGCGCTATTTTGAGTAGCTCCTGCCTCTCGCCTTTGAAAAAGACCGCCCTTATCGCCCCGGCCGCAAGGCAGAAGAGCATAAGGTAGTGAGTTATTTGCCCAAATCGCTGATATTCACTGAATCGCAGGCCGTAGGGCGAGGCCCAGTTGTGGAAGAAGGTGTACATCTTTTCGCTCTGCGCGAGCTTCATATGCGAGTACATCAGTCCGTCCGACCAGGTGTAAACGGTCTTTGCGCGCAGGTGCTCCATAAAACCCGAAAAGCCGTATTCCTCAAGCGCGGACTCTATTTTTTCAAGCGAGCGCTCTGTCTTGGCAGCTGTACCCGAATAAGTCTGCATCTCCTGATGCGCCGGACCGTTATAGCCTCCGCTGCCCACCAGTCCCATATAGACGAAGTGAGCCGCCGGCAGGCGATATTCGTCGAGGTTCTCGTAATCAAGTATATCGGTGTTTCGTATCCAGATATTATAAAAAACAAAACAGAGCGCACAGAGAGCGGCAGCTGAAACAAGGAAGCTAATATTCTTCTTTCGGTTCTTGGACAGCAGGAGAACCATAAAAGCCGCGACGAGCACAAAGGCCGCGTTGGCCTTTACCCGATAGGCCATAAAGGCGCAGGCGCCCGAGAGCGCCCCCAAAAGCAGTTTGAGCCAAAGCGCGCGCTCCTTTTTCAGCAAAAGCGCCAGCAGCAGCACGGCAAGAGAGACATAGGGCAGCGAGAGCGTGTCGGTATAGAAAACAGGGCTGTAGGAGATGAGCGGCAGCGAGAGCATACAGCACAGCGCCGTCATAAGGCCGAAGCGCGCGCCGAAGTAAAAGCGGGCGGCGAGGCTGATGAGAACCACAGACAGTACTATCGAGATTATATTCAGCCAGATTCCGCCGTCCAGCACGCTTATTGAACTGGTGAAATTGGCGGCGAACTGAACGAAGCGTCCTATGTATAGCGCGGTGAAGAAGTTGTTGTAGGACTCGAGGAAATAGTTGTTCGTGTGCGCCATGCTGTTGTTTATAATTATTTCCTTCGCGCCGTTGTAGACCCGCCCAAAGTCCCAGGCGGGCTCGAGCTTTAGCTGGAAGGCGGCGGTATATATCAGATAGGCGTAGGCGCAAAGCAGCAGAGCCAGCGCTATATCCAAAACGCGGTCGCTCAGATAAGTTCCGCCCCAGGCGACAAGCGCCAGAGCACAGCCCAAATACAGCGCGCAGCGCAGAACCGCACTGCCCGCTGAGGGCAGGCAGACTAAGAATATAGCGCTGAAAGTCAGCGCTATTAAAACGTCCAGAGCCTTTTGCGCCGCAGAGCACGCCTTCAAAACCAAGCCTCCCCTCCCCAAAAAAACCTGTATTACTATACCATATAAGCCGCCGCGTTTCAAATTTTACAAGGTAACGGTATGTGTTCCATCGCGTGGATTTTTCGAGTGTTTACCCTTCTGCGGCGCGAGAAAGCGTTAAACACGCCTTTTGGGTTCTTCCATATACTATTTGCACCAGCCGGCGGCATTAGAAGCCGCAAATCGGCGCGGCGGAGCCGTAGCTGCAGCTCAGACGAATTTCGGACGAATTTGTGTTCTATGCTCGTCTTGAAAGGACGGATTGAAATGAAAAAGAGAGTATTTCTTCTGCTGGCAGTCCTGCTGATTATCGCATGCCTGTCCGCCTGCTGGAACGCCGCCCCGTCCGAGGCGTCCGAAACCGATGCCGAGATTGTCGAAGACGGTGCCGCCGAGACAGAAAAGTTAAGGGTAATATACCCTTTCTATGGCGATTTGCGCATCTCCACCCACAACTCGATAGTCATAATGCAAAACAGGACTCGTTATCGAGGTTACGGCGAGGTTTCGGAAAAATACATCCTTCTTGATTTGGAGAACAGAACCGCGAGCTTCACTTCAATCT
>JAUNBN010000110.1 GCA_030527085.1 Oscillospiraceae bacterium | reverse complement strand
AGTGGGGGCCATAGGCCACCGCGTGGTACACGGCGGCGAAAAGATAACGAGTTCCACGCTTGTTGATGATGAGGTCCTCGCCATTATAGACGAATACGGCAAGTTCGCGCCGCTTCACAACCCGCCCGAGGCCGAGGCGATAAGGGCCTGCCGCGAGGTCTTCGGGGAAGGCACGCCCAACGTGGCCGTTTTCGACACGGCCTTCCACCAGACCATGCCGCCCAAGGCCTATATCTACCCTCTGCCCTACGAATACTACGAAAAGCAGGGCATAAGGCGCTACGGCTTCCACGGCACCTCCCACCGCTATGTGAGCGGGCGTTATTTCGAGCTTTTCGGCGGGCGCGAGAACAGCAGAATAATCACCTGCCACCTCGGCAACGGCAGCTCGCTTTCGGCCGTTTTGAACGGCGAGAGCGTCGACACCTCTATGGGATTTACCCCGCTCGACGGCTTTATTATGGGCACGCGCAGCGGCGCGCTCGACCCCTCGATAGTAACTTATTTAATGCAGTCCGAGGGCATGAGCCCCGCCGAGATGGATTCGCTGCTCAACAAGCGCTCGGGCTTTATGGGCATAAGCGGCGTCTCCAGCGACTGCCGCGATCTGCACGCGGCGGCAGAAGATGGCAGTGCGCGCGCTGCTCTTGCGCTCGAGCTGCTGGTCTACGGAATTAAGAAGTACATAGGAGCTTACGCGGCGGCAATGGGCGGGCTCGACGCGCTCATCTTCACCGGCGGCATAGGCGAGAACGACGAGCAGGTGCGCTTTGAGATATGCTCGGATATGCAGTTTTTGGGGCTCGAGGTCGACGAGGGGCTCTGCGCCGAAGCCTCGCGCAAAGAGGCGGTTTTCTCCAGCGAGAGCAGCCGCGTGCGCGCCATGGTTCTGCCCACGAACGAGGAGATAATGATAGCGCGCGACGCCCTCGAGATAGTATCGAGATAGCATTAGGCAGAGACTTCCTGCCAAGTCCCCACCACCGAAGGCCACTACCATTTTGTCAGGGTGTTTTCCCCCGCTTTCAGCGGGGGAAAACACCCTGTTTTAATGCCCTTCGCCTTTTTTAATTCAGGCCCCGTATTCGGACAGCGAGGAGCCGCCGCCGTCGTTCCAGGAGGTGGTGTTCGCAAGCTCGATAACGCCCAGCTCTTCTGCCGCTACAGGCTCGGAATAGGGGCGCATATAGCTGTTGAGAAGCTCGGCCAGCGCTTCTTTGTGCGCCGAATAGACCGACTGTCCGCCGTAGGTCAGCGCCTCGCCGGGTACGCTTATCATATTGATATTCTCCGCCGAAGCTCCCCTGAAGCGCAGCGCGAGCGCCGCTAGCTGGGCCAGGCTGTAGTCCGTTTCGAGATAGGGGTAGGCCGCGCTCACCGCCGCTATGAGCTGTGGTACGCTCGCCGTGCTAAGGCGGTTTATGAGGCCGGCGTAGAAGTAGCGCTGCACCTCTATGCGGTCGAGGTCGGCGCGGGCGTAGTTGCGGTAGCGGACAAAGAGGTCGGCGGTGACGCCGTCGAGCAGGTTTTCTCCGGCGGGAAGATAGACGGTTCCGGTTACATTACCCTCGACGTCGTAGTAGTTGAAGCTCATGTCGCTCTCGAGCGTTACGGTAACGCCGCCCAGCGCGTCCACGGCGGCGCGGAAGCCCTCCATGTTTATCGTGGCGTAGTGGTCGAGCGGCAGGCATAGCTGCTCGCTTACGGCCGAGGCGAGGGCGTTTAAGCCCTCCTCGGGGCTGTCGCCGAGGTTGTAGAGAGCGTTTATCTTGCCCGTCGAGGTGAGGGAGCCCACATAGGTGTCGCGGGGGATTTGCAGCATGGCCGCTGATTTTGTTTTGAAATCCAGGCTCACGACGGCTATAACGTCGGCCATGCGCTGCTGGTGGTAGGGGTCGTTGGGGTCGTTGTCAACGCCGCAGAGCAGTATATTGACGCTCGGCGAGGAGAGGGGGGTGGACTCCACTCCCTTGAGCGCGCTCGAGCGCGCGGGCGAGACTATAAGGCTGAGCGCGCCGCAGGCGAGCAGAATTAAAAGCGCGCAGACTAAAGCGGCGCTGCGCGAGTTTGAGCGGCGGCGCTTTTTGTCCCTCGCGGCGCTGCCGGTGTCTACGGCCTTGTTTCTCCTTTGCAGCCCCGAGCGCGCAAGGCCGCTTATGAGAGCCCCGGCGGTGAAGGCCGCGAGCGCGGGGAGCAGGGCGGGGCAGAGGGCGCTGAACACTCCGCCGAAGCGGGCCAGAAAAAGAAAAATAGCCGCGAGAGAAGCAAGGCTTAAATATAGCCAGCGCGAGCTTTTCGAGCGCGCGAGAGCGCCCAGAGCCGCCGCGAGCAGCAGCCCCGCGAAAACAAGAAAGAGCATTTAGTTTACCACCTGTTCGCTACCTTTTCGGCAAAGCCGGGCAGCTCCTTGATTTCCAGCGTCTCGCCGCCGTCGAGCCTGACGCGGCCCGAGAAGATACCGAAGACCTGATGCTGGTCGCTCTTTATTATAAGCGCGCTCGTGCAGGAGGCACGGTCGATAAGGGGCGAAAACTCCATTTCGAAGCGCCCGTCGTCTGAGGTGAAGCTCCACTTGGAGAGGTAGTCCTCCCTGCCGTCCTTCATGGGTATGCCGAAATTCACCTGCGAGAGCTTGTGTCCGCGGCCCTCGTAAAAGACTATATTCTCGCTCGCGGCCGAGACGTCGCCGAAGCCATAGCCTATGTTGAAGCCGAAGGGCCTGCCGCCGACAAGGCCGCTCGCGCTGCCCCAGTACCAGGTGTTGGAATAGGTCCAGACTCCGCGCCCCCAGTCGAGCACCGCGAAGCTCTCGGCGGGGTCGAACTCGTATATCTTATCTCCCACCGAGGCTGCGCCTGAGGCGCGAAGGCAGTTTATCTTCTGATTGTAGTAAAAAGCCCTTTTGTTTTCGGCGAAGGGCGTCATCATAACTATGCTCTCGGGCGGCTCGTCCGCAAGCGTAATGTCGCAGGCGAAGTCGAGACCCTTTTCAAAGCCGCTCATCTGCGCGAGCAGCCGCCTGGTTCCCCCGCCGTCGTTTGAAAAGAGGAACTGACAGCTCTTGTTTTCGAAATGCACGTCGCCCTCGGTCGAGGTAGAAGGCATATTGAAGGAGCCCAGCGGCAGGAGCGTCATCACGCTTTTGGTCGTCTCGCGAGGCGCTTCGCCAAACTCGAGCAGCGAGGCGCTCAAAAGACCCATATAGGAGTTGTCGGCCACCGTTAGCGCAACGCCGAAGCGCGAATTGCCTGTATAATAGTAGTCCCATTCCTTTATGCGGTGAGCGGGGGCCTTAATGGCCGAGCGCTCGTAGTCCCTTATAAGAGTGCGCGCCCAGCCGCGCGCGGCAAGCGAGCCGTCCTCGTTCAGCAGCGGGCCTTTTTCGGTAATTTCAGTCTGCATGGTCTATCCTCCGGATTCTTAAAAACATCACTTTTGAGGGGGAGCCCTGAGCGCTAAACACGCTCTTGGAGCACTCGGCGGCTCTCAGGCTTCTTCACCGCAGGCGGGGAAACAACAGCCTTCGGTTCACTCCCGGCTCTTACGAGCCGTTGACAGTAAAGATTTTTTGGAATACTATCTTTATGATGACGGAAAAAATAAGGGCTTTCACAAACAGGCACGCCGGTCTTTGGCAAGCGGTGAAGTTCGCGCTTCTGGGGCTTGTAGCCAGCGCGGCGGAGATGGCGAGCTTCGCGCTGCTGCGCTTTTTCGTCTTTTCGCACATGGCCGCGCAGAGCTTTCGCTGGTGGATATTCGATTACGGCGCCGCAAGCGGGGGTCTTGGCTACTTTCTCTCCGTCTGCCTCTCCTACGCGCTGGGGCAGGGTGTCAACTTCCTGGTTCAGCGCCGCTACACCTTCGCATCGAGCGCCGATATAGGACGCTCGCTGGCGCTTTATATCCCGATGGCCGCGCTCGTCTGGCTCTTGCAGCTCTGGCTGCCGACGGCCATACGCCCGGGCGTCGCATCTCTCTTAGGCGAGACGGCGGGAGACCTCACAGTAAAGCTGCTCTGCATGTTCGCGGGGCTGCTCATCGCCTACCCGGCGAGCAAGTTTTTGATTTTCCCCCAGAGCAAAAGCCGGGCCTCGTGAAGGGGAGCTGCGCGCTTTTCGTTGTTATTCCCCAGCCTTTTCACCTCGTGAAGCACTAAGTATATAATAAATATGTGAATAAAAAAAGCGGCGCTGTTGCCCTCTTTTTTCCAAAAAAGAGAGCGCCTTAAAAAAACAGGAGTTCCTCAAAAGCGGGTTCGATGCCGCACTCCCCGCCGAAGGCGGGGAGTGCGGGAAGAAAACGCGCGAGCGGGGCGCTCTAAAAAAGGACGGTATTTCTCAATGATAATGTACGGCGGACAGAAGCAGGAAACGGAAGAAAAGCTCAAGGTCGAGGCCGACGCGCTCTTTCAGGCCGCGCGGGAGGCCGAGGCTCTGGCCGAGGAGGCTTTCAGCGCAGCGCTCGAGGGCGATTTCGAGAGGGCCGCGAGCAAAATAAAGTCGGCCCGCGAGCACCTCGAGGCGCGAAACGACGGCCTTGAATGGGCGGCTCAGCATCTGCGCTATTACGGGCGCTACGACGCTACAAAGATGTTCGTGCTGCGCCTTCCCGCCTATGAGAGCGCGAGAACGCTCGTCAGGATAACGGCGCAGAATATAAGCCTGCTCAAGAGCGGGCGCTAGAGCAAGGAAGCTGCGCGCGCTCCCTGAAGAAGACCATGCAGCTCTGCTCCAAATAAGCTTTAGCTCCGCTTGAAGCAGCAGCCCATAAGCGTGTAATACAGCAAAAAATCCACGCGGCGGGACACTTCCGAATTTTCAAGGGCGCTCCCCCCGCCGAAGGCGGGGGGAGCGCCCTAATCTAATGGCATTGCTTTCGCGGGGCAGGGGCGCTGCCGCCCTCAAGGCCCCGCTTTACTTTTGCTTTTCGACCAGCTTGTAGTCGTCCAGGGGGAGAAAACAGCGGCAGCCGCGTTCGCTCGAGCTTAAAAAGGAGAAGAGCTCGTCCTCGTCCATTTCGGCGGCGCAGAACCATTCGAGCATATCCTCGTCCCATTCAAGGCGC